>JALSNB010000394.1 GCA_026987225.1 Caldisericaceae bacterium | reverse complement strand
AGAAAAAACGTGAAAGGCAAAATCTATGCGTATATTCTTTCGGATAACAAAAAAGAAGCGATGTTTTTAATGCCGCACGTTTATTTTTATAACGGTAAAATCGACAGAGCGCTTTTTGACATTTCGGTAAATGCTTTAAAAGGGGAACATGATTTTTCCGTTTTTGCCAATAAAGATCGCTCTCAACCGTTAAGGAACAATGTTTGTAATATATTTGAGATCGGACTTATCGAAAGGCCGTTCGTAAAAATTGTTTATTTCTACGGAAACAGGTTTTTGTATCATATGGTGCGCAGAATGGTTTATTATCTTATAAAAGCGTCAACCGGTGCGCTGAAAAAGGATATATTGCTGAATCCGTTTTCGGCGGATACTCCGTACACAAGGCAAGTCCTTCCTCCGGAACCGCTTTTCCTAATCGATGTTTTTTACAATCAGCCTATAAGGAGAAGCAAATGAGTTTTGCCCTTATCAGCGGCGCTTCGAGCGGTATCGGAAAAGAATTCGCCCATCTGCTTGCTGCCCGCGGTTATGATCTCGTGCTTGTTTCGAGAAACGGCGATAAACTAAACGAGGTAAAAGCGGACATAGAACTCAAGTTTGATGTTAAGGTAGTTACTGAGCCTATTGACCTTTCGGAAATCGGTGCGGCGGAAGCTTTATTTAACCGAATAACGGACAGAGGAGTGGAAATCGATGTTTTGATAAACAATGCCGGATTTGGCAAGTACGGAAATTTTCTAAAATACGACAGTGACGTTTACGAACGAATGATTGTGTTGAATACGATTACTCCTACTTCTCTTATGCTTTTGTTCGGAAGAAAGATGGTAGAGCGCGGCAAGGGTTGGATTTTAAATGTTTCTTCTACTGCTGCCTTTCAACCTCTTCCGTATTTTGCAGTTTACGGTGCAACAAAATCTTATATGTTAAAACTTTCCGAAGCTCTTTACGGGGAGTTTCATAATAAAGGCATTACCGTGACCGCTCTGTGCCCCGGACCTACGAAAACGAATTTTGGTAAAACTGCGGAAACAGTTGGAACAAAAATGTTTAATCCTGCAGGATTGGCGGATGCAAAATTCGTTGCTGAGGAAGGGCTTAAAGGATTATTTAGCGGAAAAAGAGTTGTTGTGTGCGGAAAATTTAATAATATTCTCGCTTTTCTTGCAAAAATAATGCCGGATCGTATTGTGCTGAAAATTTCTTCAC
>JALSNB010000393.1 GCA_026987225.1 Caldisericaceae bacterium | reverse complement strand
GAATTGTATATTACTATGAATTGCGGAATAAAAGGAACAGCTCTATCTATTGCCGTTTGTAAACAGTGAACATGCGCGGTAGGATGATTTGTCAGATCGTAAATTTTTGAGCCGTAGTAAACTCCGACTGCGAGAAACACATTGATAACGTAATATACCCAATTCCTTTTAAAAAATTCTTTCATCCGTTGCCTCCTTTGAGTTTTTCTTATTTTAGCACCATTTTGGTATACTGAAAACAATAAAGATGGTTTTATTACAATTTCCATGGTAAAGGAGGAAAAATGAGATATTTTATTTCTATAATTGTGCCATACCTTGTGGGAGCGATACCTGCGGGATATTTAATCGGTAGAATTTTCTATAAAACGGATATTACCAAAAAGGGTAGCGGAAACATAGGATTTGCAAATGTTGCTCAATATCTTGGGGTTAAGGCGGCAATAATTGTTTTCCTGCTTGATTTTTTGGAAGGATTCGTATCCGTACTTATCATAAGAATTGCTTTTCATAGCGATCTTATGTGCGCAATCGCCGCCGTGTCAACCGTAATAGGCCATGATTTCTCAATATTCATGAAATTTAAGGGCGGAAAAGGTGCGTCCACAACATACGGAGCACTTGCATTTCTGTCCCCTCTTCCCACCCTTTTCGGAGCATTTACGTTTTTCCTTGTGCTGTGGTGGAAAAAATATATCTCCCTATCCAACATCGTATCGATTGCTACGATTCCGCTTTATGAAATTTTACTTCACCGTAGCGTTTATTATTTTTATGCCTCTTTATTTGTCGCAGCGATTCTGCTATACACTCACAGAAAGAATATAAAAGATCTTATTAACGGCAGCGAAATTAGTATCCTTGATTCCAATCCTATAAAAAACAGAAAACGCCGCTAATAGTTAATTTTTCTCGGTAACTTTTTTGCTTGCTCTACCCATTTTTTAACCTGTTTAAGGTAAGGCAAAGCACGAACGAGATGTTTTTTGGCGTTTGTTTTTTCCATTGCTTTCAAAAGGTTTTCAGGATTTCTGTGGGAAAGTTCCACAACAGTATCGACTCCCGATGCTTCGAGAAGTTCGGCATACTGTTTACCGACACCTTTGATTCTGAAAAGATCCACGTGATTCACCCATTTCAAAATGAGCTGTTCCGAAATGCCACTTTTTGATGCAATCTCCTTTCTGCCTTTTGGTGTGCCCCCTTTTTCTAACAGATCGTCCGTCGTAAAAATCTTTGCTTTCTCAAGCTTTTTTGCATAGGATTTTCCTATTCCTTCTACTTCTTCTACTTTTTTCATAATATTACCTCCTTTTCATTTTTTGAAATTCTATCATAAAAATTCAAAATAAAAAAATCTCATAATTTTATTTCAAACGCTTTACATTAACGAATTCTGTGATATAGTATTAGAAAGATTACAATTTAGGAGGTAGAATATGAAAAAGATGACAGAGAAAAGTTTAAGAGAAGCGTTTGCCGGTGAAAGCCAGGCGCACATGAAGTATCTTGCATTTGCAGATCAAGCGGAAAAAGAAGGTTTGAAAGATGTGGCACGGCTTTTCAGGGCAATCGCCTTTGCAGAGCAGGTTCATGCAACAAACCATTTGAAGGAACTCGGTGATGTCAAAGCAACAAAAGACAATCTCCATGCAGCTCGCGAAGGAGAAAATTTTGAAATCGAAGAGATGTATCCTGCCTACAAAGCAATCGCAGAATTACAAAACGAAAAAGGCGCACAGCGTTCTATTGATTTTGCACTTGCAGCGGAAAAATTACACAGAGAGCTGTATGATTCTACAAAAGAAAAGGTAGAAAAAGGGGAGAATCCGAAACTGGACAAAATTTCTATCTGCCCTGTGTGCGGCTATACGGTAGTAGGTGAAGCTCCGGAAAAATGTCCGGTTTGCGGCGCACCGAAATCTATGTTCAAAGAATTTTAACGAGGTGAATGATGAAAAAATACAGATGCTTAATTTGTGGGTATATTTACGATCCGGAGCAAGGGGATGATACTCAAGGCGTTTCTCCGAATACTCCGTTTGAAAAACTTCCCGATGATTGGACGTGCCCTCTTTGCGGAGCAACGAAAGATCAGTTCGAACCCGTAGAATAAGCCCTAACCTACAAATATCCTTTAAAGCAGGTGTTTTAATCACCTGCTTTTTTGTTATATTAATAGAAGGAGGTGATTGTGATGGATAGCTTCACTTTTAAGCTTCCCACGAAAATAGTTTTCGGTAAGGGAAAATTTGAAGATCTCGGAAAAGAAGCAAAACTCATCGGTAAGAAAGCGCTTATCGTAACAGGTAAACATTTTGCAAAGTCTTCCGGATTATTGGACAAAGCAGAGAAGCAGCTTAAAGAAAACGGTATTGAATTTGTGGAGTTTTGCGAAGTG
This sequence comes from Caldisericaceae bacterium, assembly GCA_026987225.1. Lineage (GTDB taxonomy): Bacteria > Caldisericota > Caldisericia > Caldisericales > Caldisericaceae > S016-85. The sequence continues at coordinate 3,617 of JALSNB010000393.1, read as the reverse complement.
GAACCGAATCCAGAAAGTAAAACTGTTGATAGAGGAGGAGAAGTTGCCCGCAAGGAAAAAGTTGATTTTCTTATAGCGCTCGGTGGAGGAAGTGTAATCGATGCAACAAAAGGCATTTCCGTGGTTGCAGTGACAAGCAGGCCGGTTTGGGACTACTGCGAACGTCCGCCAAAGGCAAAAGTGCCTGATAAAACATTACCGATCCTTGCCGTTATTACGGTTGCGGCGACAGGCTCCGAAGCGGATGCGGGCGGTGTGATCACCAATAGTGAAACGAGAAGTAAAAGGGCGATTTTCGGAGATGCGTTATTTCCTAAAACTTCAATAGTGGATCCTCTTTTAACACTTACCGTGCCTCAAAAACAGACAATAGACGGTGTTATAGATATGATAACACATATTTTTGAGAGCTATCTTTCTTCTCGTGCCAGTGCCCCTGTTAGTGACAGGATTTCGGAAGCTTTAATAAAAGAGGCTATGAAACAGGGAGAAATCGTGTTTAACGACCTTAAAAATTTGGAAGCAAGAGAATCTCTATCTTGGATTTCCACTCTTGCACTATCCGGTTTTCCGTCTGCAGGAAGGAGAGGGCCGTTTCCGATGCATAGGTTGGAACATCCTATTTCCGGGATATACGGAATTTCTCACGGAAGGGGGCTTGCCGCTCTGATGCCCGCATTCCTGTATCATACGCTGGATATACATAAAGACAGGCTGAAAACGTTTGGTAAAAATGTGCTTTCTACGGATTCACCGACAAAGACAGTGGAGCGTATCGTTCATTGGATGAAAAAAGTAAATGCTTTTGTATCATTGAAAGATTTGGGCATTAAGAGAGAAGATCTGGAAAAATTTGCCGAGATGGCAATTTCCGACGAACCCAATCCCGATGGAACCGTACATGCAAGAGAACCTTTAAGCAAAGAAAAAATACTCGAGATATACAATACGGCATACAACTATAAGGATCTCTTCAGGAAGGCCTGAATTGAAGAAAAAAGAAAGAGTCGTGCTATTGGGGCTCGTTTTAAACACGGGCCTCGCATTTATAAAATTTTTCGGTGGCATTCTGAGCGGAAGCTTGGGGCTTATTGCGGACGGAATACATTCATCAAGCGACATTATCGCTTCTATCGCCCTTTACTTCGGGGTTAAACTATCAAACAGAAAAACAAAAACATTTCCGTTCGGCATGTATAAATTGGAAAACCTTATTTCGCTGTTCACTTCTTTTGCGATCTTTTTTGCAGGATATGAAATCATAAAAGAAGTGGTTTTCTCCAAAAAACAGTACACGATAAAATATGTTTTTGTAGCAATGGGAATAGAGTTGCTTGCGGTTATTCTAACTTTCTTTTTTTCCGGGTACGAATTAAAAGTTGGTAAAACAGAAGAATCACCGGCTCTTGTTTCGGACTCAAAGCATATGCGTTCCGATATGCTCTCTTCCGTTATTATTATTTTAGGACTCATCGGAGCCTTTTTTCATATTTCAAATCTGGATAAAATCGCAGCTGTTATTGTTGCCGTAATGATTTTTAAGGCCGGATACGAAGTGGCTCTCGATTCGATAAGGGTTCTGCTCGATGCATCCGTGGATTTCAAAACTCTCGATAAAATGAAAAACATTATAACGAAATTTCCTTTTGTTGAAGAAGTTAAAGAGGTTAACGGCAGGAACTCCGGAAGCTTTAAATTTCTTGAAGCCGTTATTACACTGAAAACGAAAAATTTGAATAAAGCTCATAAAATCGTATCCGAAATTGAAAACACAATTAAACGAGAAATTCCTCACGTTGACTCGGTAATCATACATTATGAACCTTCGGAAAAGGATGAAAAACTTATTGCCGTTCCAATAGATAATTTTAAAAATATTTCGGACGAATTCGGTTCCGCGCCGGCGTTTATGCTACTAAAAGCAACTGCTATAAACATTGCAGAAAATCCGTTTCGCTCCGAAGTTAAAGGCAAAGGGATAAAAACAGCGGAATGGCTTGCTAAGAAAGGTATTGACGTCCTATTTTTGAAAAAGGAATTAAAGTCGCCCGGGCCGAAATATATATTCGAAGATTACGATATAGATGTAAAGGTCGAACCGAACCTTACAATGGCAAAAGTCATGGAGTTTGCAGAGAATGAGCGCAAAGAAAAAATTTAGCTCTGCCATTATCATACTTTCGGCTTTACTCCTCGGTCACTTTACGGTTGATTGGTTTTCAGGCATTTTAAAACCCATACTACCGCTTATAATGAATAGATTTTCTCTTACTGCTGGCCAAACCGCACTAATCCCGTCCGCACTTGGTATTGCAACTTCGTTTTTGCAGCCGTTCGGAGCCTATCTCGGAGAAATTTTTTCGGAAAAGTTAATGGTAATTTTAAGCATCCTGATCACACTGATTTTCGTGCCTTTAATCGGCATTTCAAAGAGCCTTCTTATTTTTATAATATTCATAAGCATAGGACTTATAGGTAATTCTTTTTTCCATCCGAATGCCGCCTCGCTCGTAGGGCAATTAAAGTTTAAAAAACCTCACACTGCAATGTCCGTATTTTCAATAGGCGGAACGATAGGTTCCGGAGTTGCACCGATTATGATTCTTCTTTTTATCGATAAATTCGGATTTTCTCGCCTACCGTTACTTACGCTGTTCGGTTTGGTTGTTGCTGGAATTATTCTATTTGCTTTGCTTATGGATAGGAAAGGCATGAAAAAACAGAAAATTAAAAAGCCAAGTATGATTTCGGCACTTAAAAGCGAAGGAACAAAAGAACTCCTTGCAGTAAACGTCTTAAGGAGCCTTGTGATTATGGGATTTTCCACGCTTATCCCGCTCTACATCGTTTTTCTTAAATTACCCATTATTTGGGTTGGTTATTTCCTATCCGCCTCTCGGTTTACAGGTGCGTTCGGCACTTACACGGGTGCGGTTTTATCCGACAAGTTCGGGCCGAAATTTGTAAACATACTTTCTCTTGCATTAGGAACGCTATTCGGCGTTTTTGTCTTTGTAACGAGAAATGTTTACATCATGTTTGCCGCATTCTCAGTTGCATTTTTCTTCTGGTTTTTTACAATGGGGGCAAACGTCACTTACATGCAGCTTTTACTACCGGATAAAAGAGCTATTGCATCCAGCCTCGGTATGGGAATTTCCTGGGGAACAGCCAGTATTCTCTTAACAATTTTAAGCCTATTTATCGATAAAATAGGGCTTGTTCCCGTCTTTATATTTGTTTTTCTCGCATCACCGGTAGCGCTTCTGCTTTCTTTGAAGCTTGTTGACGCATAGAAATTTCCAATCCTATACTATAAATTACCTGCCGTTTCTTTTTATCACTATAATGCCGTTTTTAATTTCGTTTTGCAGTCGTTTATCCGATATTTGGGATAGGTTTACTAAAAATGCCTTGGCATCGGTTGCATGCATAAGCTCTACCTGAGAGAGTTTACTTTGCAGCGGAAAAAGGCGAAAAACTTCCCTATTTTTTGAAAGTTCCAGTCCTACGGCAAGGCCTTCCTGAGTTTCCTTCGAAAAGTATTGATCGAAAACGAAATTGCCCAGCGAATAGAAAATGAGTTTTTCCTCTTTTGCCCCTTTCGGTTTGTAAAG
>JALSNB010000392.1 GCA_026987225.1 Caldisericaceae bacterium | reverse complement strand
GGTTTCAATCCGGCATGCGGTGTAAGCCGGTTATGCGTATTCCAATAGGCATCGGCTCGTTGAATAATTTGTTTTATTCTGTTAACCGATTGTCCCGGTGTTCTTCGTGCTTCGCTTATATCAAAAGGATTGATTTGGGCATGTAAGCCGAGAAAGGCGAATAAAAACAGTAGAGATATTATTTTATTCATTAATTCATCTTTTGTGAGCCAACAAATATAAGGTTTTTAGTAATATGCCATTTTTTATTTTGATTTTTAATTGACATCTTGACAAAGGGGATTTTTGGTATTATTTTTGCAACCGGAAAAACGGGGTCGACTGGTTTCGACAGCAAGTTCATTGACAAGTGTAAGCATGCCGAGGTTGGGGTTCCCTCGTAAATCAAGCCCCGAACCGATAAATGGCGAAGCTAACTTCGCTCTCGCTGCCTAATTCCGAAGTACAGTAGGAATAAGGCCACGTTCCGGCAAGGCCGGAAGGCGGGAAGTCCCTCGGAAGCCTTGGTTTGCGGCGTCCGGTCAAGGGGCTTCATAAAAGCAAACCCAAGCGTCGTGATGTCTCTAAGCGGCGCGGGTTAATGCAGAGGCTAAGCTTCGGATGGTCTGTCCGTGGACAGTCCGGAGCCGACAATGAAACACGGACTAAGCATGTAGAAAGCTTGTCAAGCGCTTGTTCTGGACGAGGGTTCGAGTCCCTCCGACTCCACATCGAGGTAAGTGACTTCTTTTGAAGTCACTTTTTCTTTTTGCCGGAAAAGTAACGTACCTCTCCTTTTCCCGTGGCGGAATCGCTTCCCAAAAGGAAATCCGCCTGTCGAGGAATAAAGCGGTAGTAATAGCCTTTATCCCGGTTTTTCCACATAAAATCCAGTATTTCGCCGTATGAAAAGGTTTCCGCATCGAAAATAATCAGCCCCGGTTCAGGAATATTTTCCGGTGTGGTTGTTGCTGTAATATTTTCGTACAATTCATTTAACCTGTTCAAAATATACATCTGCTTGCCTGCATAGAAAACGGGTAAATTCCGCCTGCGGTTTTTAGGAGATTGTTTCGTTTCTCTCCGGAATTTCAATGCAAACATTCTTTTGATTAAGGGTTTGACAAGGGGATGGAGAAACGGGTGATACTTTTCTTGGAAAAGCAACGTGGCCTCGACGAAATGTTTTTGATATTTTTTTGTTTTTGGGGTGCTTTCTCCTTTGAAATGGAGTGCGCCTATG
>JALSNB010000391.1 GCA_026987225.1 Caldisericaceae bacterium | reverse complement strand
TTCCCAACAAGATGGCGATTGCACCTTTGGACAAATCAAGAAGGAGAACTATCATAGCAGGTTTGTTTCCTATGACTCTTTGGACGTTTGTCATACCTATATTTCCACTGCCGTATTTGGTTATATCTATTCCGTAGAATTTTTTGGAGATAATATATCCATTAGGTATCGCACCTATAAGATATGATGAAACAAGAACTCCGATTATTTTTAAAGCCATTTTTCCTTCCTATGTTTCAATGTGGGCTCCCCCGTCAATATGAATTTCTTCTCCAGTTATAAGTTTTGACGCATCGGATATGAGATAAATAATAGTACTTGTTATGTCATCGAGCGATCCTACTGTTTTCAAAGGGATATTTTTCTCCGCTGTTTTTTTGAATATCTCTCTTAATTTTTTGTTTGCACCCTCTTGTTTTTCGGTTTCGACAAAACCAATTCTTAAGGCATTAATCCGAACTTTTTTTACTGCCAGCGAATTGGCAAATCCTCTTAATAATACCCTGGATTCTTTTTCAAACGATTCGTATTTGCTTCCACCTCCAAGACCTTCCATTGAACCTATTTCGAGTATGTTAACTATGCTTCCGTTGCTATTTATAAAATCCGATAAAGTATCGACGCTTTGATAAATTATTCTAAGATTTTCTGAAACAATTTTTATCCATTTATCAGCAGGCATTGTTATAAGGCCGTCTATTTCCGAAACTTTTCCAATAGTTACCAGTCCGTCAAACTTTATTTTTTCTTCTTCAATTTTATCTTTAAGTTTATACCAATCATCATCTTTGGTAACATTCACAGTAAAATCGCATTGTTTATCTTCACCTATTGTAATAACGCTTGTTTTTTCTTTAAACCGCTCAATAACAGAAGAAGCCCAGTTCTTACAACCTATTATTGCTACTTTCTTATTACTAATGTCAAAATTGTTTTTCACTTTCACCTCCAATCATCTTTGATTATATGCGAAAAAATATATACTGCAACCCTTGACATGAACTACGTATTTGTTAGAATAAGAAAAACTAAAGAAAGGGGAGGTAGTTATGAAAAAGCAGCCACCAGAAAAAGTATCACAGAACGAGGTAGTATTTAAGGTTGAGGAGCTTGAGCCGTTATTAAGTCCTCCGCCAATGGCTTTAAAACCATGGACTCCTATGTACATCGAATTGAGGGGCGGAAAGAAAATGGTCATCAGGCAAATGACAAAAGAGGAAGCACCGGCATTACTTCCGTTCATCAAAAAGTTCCTTGATGTTGACCATGATTTTTATGACATTGTCGGAGCACGTGTTTATGCCGAAATTTTGGGTTGGTACAGAAATAGGCTTAAGGATCCCTACCTTCTGGTAGGAATTATCGATGGTGAACTTGCTGCTCTTGGCAACGGAAGGCTTATGAATAAAGATATTAATATCAGCCTTCATACTATGGCATTCAAGAGAGGCCTTAGAGCGGGAGCTGCGATGTATTACGCCAAGACCTATTATACGTTTGAGATTCTCGGGCAGAAAGAATTTTGGGCAACTTATGAGAGCTACAACGGCTTTAAGAGATGGGGTATCGGTATGGCTCAGCCATCGTACCCGTGGCCGGAATACCAGCACGAACTTGGTGGTGCAAAGGTATTCTATATAACAAAAGAGTATTGGGATGCTTCAATTAAGAAGTATCTTGAGGATTATCTTGGCACTACTCTTAAAGCACCAGTTCCGGAAGATCTTTTAAAACAAGCAGAAAGCTTTAAAATTCCGGAAAATCCAGAAGTATAATTTTTAATTATTGAATTGCACCCTTAGGTTAGAGCCTAAGGGTGCTTTATTTTTTAGCGTGGGGGTTGAATATTGCAAACGAGAACGAGATTAAAGCTTGTTTCAGTAGGTCCTGATGTTTCGGTGGAGAGCGGTTCTGTTTCTTTCCACTCCAAATTTAGTAACGCTGTGAATTTAATTTTAGATGGTAATAATCTTGTTTCTATTGTTACAAATAAGGTTGGTGGAGGTCCGAACAATATCGTTTTAAATGCGCAAGACGTGAGCTTTATAAACGTTGTAAAATGGAATGAGTCCTATTTTATGATCAACGGAGAAGTACTTTTAAGAAATACCGCTAAAGTTTATAATCCACTTTTATCCCTACACGACGTAAGGATTTCTGATTTTTTAACCGGATTAAACTTTTTTGAGCGTTTACTGATTAAAAATGCTCCCCCTTTAAGCGCTGCGTTTCTTTTGGATGATAGAAGAAAGAACTTTTTTATAACGCCATTTGAAAAGAATTTACGTATAAGCATTAGAAATAGCGTTGATAGATTTTTAGAAGGAGATTTATCTGCTATCAGTAAGTTGAAGGGCCTTGGCTTCGGATTGACTCCCCAGGGAGACGATCTTATTGATGGGTTTGTTTCCGCTCTTGTAGTCTATGAATTTATAACCAAAGTAAACACTTATCTATTGCGGAATAAGATTTATTCCGCTGCAGAAACAAGCAATCTTATTTCCAACACTTTTCTCCGTTATGCGGTTAAGGGTATGTTCTATCAAAGAGTAAAAGAGCTTATCGAAGCAGTGGCTCTTAATGATAAAGGCAAAATAATAAATTCCACGGAAAAACTTTTGAATATTGGTGAAACTTCGGGTTCCGATATAGGAGCCGGCTTTGTCTTGATGAGTAGAAAATTATTTGAAGGAGGTATTAAATGGTTGTAAAAGGAATTATAAAAAAGGGTGAATACTATGATTCCGTAACGTTAATGCTTGTTGCAAGAGATGCAACAAAACTTGATGGTGTTGAAGATGCGGCCGTAGTAATGGGTACGGGACAGAATAAATCTATACTTGAAACTTCCGGTATGTTATTAGATATGTTTAAGGATGCTACGGATTCCGATCTACTTATTGCTGTGAAGGCTAAAGATGAAAGAACGGCTGAAGAGGCTTTTGCTAAAATTGACGAAATGCTTAAGGCAAAAAGGGCAAAAACGCAGGAAGCTGGCGAGTATATGCCGAAGAGTTTGGAAGGTGCACTTGAATTTATGCCCGATGCGAACATGGTAATTATCTCAGTTGCCGGAAAATATGCAGGTGATGAGGCAATGAAAGCTCTCGAACACGGATTGCATGTTATGCTTTTTTCGGATAATGTGCCCTTGGAAAAAGAAATTGAACTTAAAAAGTATGCAAGAGATAATGGGTTATTGGTTATGGGCCCTGATTGCGGAACTGCCATAATAAACGGTGCTCCTCTCTGTTTTGCCAATGTTGTAAACAGAGGAAAAATTGGTATTGTTGCTGCATCAGGAACAGGGCTTCAAGAAGTCAGCTCGGTTATTACTAATGAAGGAGCTGGAATTTCCCAGGCGATAGGCACGGGTGGAAGAGATGTTAAAAAGGATGTTGGTGGAATCATGTTTATAGAGGGCATGAAAGCATTGGAAGAGGATCCTGAAACAAATTATATAGTTCTTGTATCCAAACCTCCGCATCCTGAAGTTCTTGAGAAAGTTGCAAATCTTATAAAATCGGAAATTAAGAAACCTGTCGTTGGGATATTCCTTGGAGGAGATCCTGATGTTGTTAAGAGTGCCGGCGCAATTCCTGCCAGTACGCTTGAAGAAGCAGGTTTGATTGCAGCATCACTTGCTAAGGGGAAGTCTCTGGATGATTTTAAAAAATTATTAGAGGAAAGAGAAAAAGAAATTCTCGAAATCGCTGATAGAGAAAGTAAAAATAAAAAAGACGGTCAGAAATTCGTAAGGGGTTTGTATACAGGTGGAACTTTATGCGACGAGGCAATGCTCCTTTCCAGGAAAATTATCGGAGAAGTTTACGGAAATGCCCCCCTGAATCCAGAATTTAAATTGAAGGACTCATGGATTAGTCAGGAAAATACGTTCGTAGATTTAGGGGAAGATGAGTTTACGGTCGGTAGGCCTCATCCGATGATCGATTTTACATTGAGAAACAAAAAAATTCTCGAAGAAGCAAAAGACCCTTCCGTTGCTGTGATTCTCTTGGATGTAGTTCTTGGTTACGGCTCCAATATGACACCTGGAGACGAACTTGCGCCTGCTATTAAAGAAGCGCGGGAAATCGCGAAAAAAGATGGCAGAAATATCACGTTTGTTTGCTCTATAACTGGAACTGACAAAGATCCTCAGGATAGAAAGAAAGTTAAAAAACAACTTGAAGATGCAGGTGCGATTGTTATGCCATCAAACGCTGCGGCAGCAAAGCTTGCATCTTATATCGTTAAAAATTTGGGAGGTGCAAGATGAGAAAAATATCCGATCTTTTTAAGCAGGAATTAAAAGTTATAAATATCGGACTTCTCTCATTTAAGGAAAGTCTCGATGATGTGGGGGTAAAAGTGATTCAAGTGGATTGGCGTCCTCCGGCTGGTGGTGATGAAGAAGTTATGGATGCATTGAAAAAGTTATTAGGCAAATAAAAATTTTATAGGAGGTGTGTTATGGTAGATATTGAAAAGGCGAACAAAGAGGCATTGGACAGATTATTAAAAGCACGTCCGATGCTTGTCGGTCTGGGGAAAGCAATTGATGTAATTCCCGGAATGAAAAAAAACATGATTTTGCACGCAGGCCCTCCAATCACATGGGATAGAATGTGTGGGCCGCAGAGAGGAGCGGTTATCGGTGCACTTATCTACGAAGGGCTTGCAAAAGACGAAAAGCAGGCCGAGGAGCTTGCAGCCTCCGGGGAAATAGAATTTTCTCCGTGCCATCATCATCAAGCCGTAGGTCCGATGGCAGGCATTGTTTCACCGTCTATGCCTGTTTATATTCTTGAGAACGAAGCGTTTGGCAACAAAGCTTTTGCCACAATGAACGAAGGCCTCGGAAAAGTTTTAAGGATGGGTGCTTATTCTCCTGACGTAATTGAAAGACTGAAATGGATGGAGAATGTAATGTATCCTGCAATGGACAAGGCGGTTCGTTATTTGAAAAAAATCGATATGAAGAACATTATCGCTCAGGCTTTGCATATGGGAGACGAGCTTCACAATAGGAATAAAGGCGCTACTTCTTTATTCTTCAGAACGATTGCTCCGGCAATGGTAAAGACAAGCGATGCTGCTACTACAGAAGCTGTGCTTAAATTTATTGACGGAAACGATCATACATTCTTGAATCTTTCTATGCCTACCGCTAAAGTAAGTCTTGATCCGGCAAGAAATGTTGAAGGTAGCACAATGGTTGTAGCTATGGCAAGAAACGGAACCGATTTCGGTATCCAGATTTCAGGACTCGGTGACGAATGGTTTACTGCACCTGCTCCAGTTCCGCCTAATGCACTTTACTTCCCCGGATTCTCAAAAGAGGATGCTAACCCTGATATAGGAGATAGCTCGATTATGGAAACAGCAGGACTCGGTGGATTTGCAATAGGTGCTGCACCTGCAATTGTTCAGTTTGTTGGTGGTACTCCGCAGGACGGACTTAACAAAACTCTTTCAATGTACGAAATCACGATCGGTGAGAATAATGTTTATCAAGTACCTTATTTGAACTTCAGAGGGACACCGACAGGTATTGATATCAGAAAAGTCGTAGAGAAAAATATTCCACCGTTTATTGATACAGGTATTGCCCATAAGAAACCAGGCATTGGACAGGTTGGTGCGGGACTTGTTGATGCACCGATGGATGTATTTAAAAAGGCAGTAATTGCATTTGCAAAAAAATATTCATAGAGGAGGGAACATATTATGACAAATGAAGAATTCATTAAATTGATTAACGAATCAGCAAAAATGTATGATTTAACTCAGCCGCTGAGTATTCATACACCGCCGTGGCCAAGTTACATGCCGTTAGGATTACAGTATTTTAAGCGTATTGCGGGCGCTCACATGGGAAAAGGTGCAAACGGACAGATTATTACGTCCAGTAATCATGTTGGCACCCATATGGATGGTGAAATTCATTTCTTTAGTTCCGGGAGGCCGATTGGTAAAGTGCCTCTAAATGAGTGGGTAGGTCCTGGCGTAGTGGTTGACATTTC
>JALSNB010000390.1 GCA_026987225.1 Caldisericaceae bacterium | reverse complement strand
CTCTGCTCGTGTATAAACGGGGAACTTGCAAGCAAGCTCACGGTCATGCCTGCAATTTTTAGCGGGAATGGCGGATCGAGAAAAACAAAATCAAAAGGCCTTTCCGTTTTTTTGAGAAGTTTGTCCGGGTTTTTCATAAGCAGCAAAACGTCTTTTTTAACGATTATTACGTCCTTTTTCAACCCGAAAATCGCAATATTTTTCTTTAAAATGCGCAAAGAATTCGAATTTTTCTCGACAAATGCGGAAAGAGCGGCCCCCTCGCTGAGCGCTTCGATACCGACTGCACCGGAGCCGGCATACAAATCGAGGAATGTCCTTCCCTCAAGATACATCCTTATCGTGTCAAACAGCGCTTCACGCACCTTGTCGCTCGTAGGCCTGAGCTCCACGTTCTCGGGCGGAGGCAATATTTCTTTTCCTTTGAATTTTCCGCTAATTACTCTCATCACGCCACCTCTATCATGGAAATTTTATCTCCGAAACGTTTCTTCAAAATTTTAAAAAGTTCTTTTCTGTTATCCTTATCCCAAACAACCTTTCCGTTTACAAAATCCGTTGCCTCCCTGCGTGCAATTTCAAGAATTTCAAGATCCCTCTCACGTGAAAGCGACGTAATCTTAAAATCGGGAAGTCCGTGCTGTTTCAATCCGAAAAGTTCACCCGGCCCGCGCATCTTTAAATCCGCCTCGGCCACTTCAAATCCGTTGCTCGTTTTTTCAAGCACGCGCAACCTGCTCAAGGATTCCTCCCTGAAAGAGCGCGTAAGCAAAAAACAGTAAGACTGCAAATTGCCACGCCCCACACGCCCCCTGAGCTGATGCAAAGTGGACATACCGAAGTGATCCGCATCTTCCACGATCATAACGGTTGCGTCGGGCACATCGACACCCACCTCAACTACGGTCGTGGAAACAAGCACTTCTATTTCGCCGTTTTTGAACCGCTCCATAATGCGTTTTTTCTCGTCGGACGACAAACCGCCGTAAAGAAGCCCTACTTTATAACCTTTAAGGTGCGTTGCTTTAAGTTCCTTTACCTTCTTCTGCACGGATTGAAGTTCGGTTTTTTCACTTTCCTCGACCAAAGGGCAAACCACATAACCTTTATGCCCCTTTTTCAGCTCGGATATGAGCACGGCATACGGCTCGTCGAAATTGCCCGAGTAAACTTTCGTTATTACAGGCTTTCTCCCTTTAGGCATCTCCCTTATCTGCGATATGTCCAG
>JALSNB010000389.1 GCA_026987225.1 Caldisericaceae bacterium | reverse complement strand
ATGCTTCGGATATTCGTAAATCCATAGTAGCCGCCATTAGTATTAAAGTGATTGAACCCGTCTTTGAATCGCAAACGAAAACTAAACTCGGTTCTACCGAAATGGGTGGAAATTTGCCAACGGTCAGAACTTATATCAACGATTTTGTCAAACGGCAATTGGATAATTATTTACATAAAAATCCCGATACAGCCGAAGCTATTTTGCAAAAAATTATTCAAGCCGAACGCGAACGCAAAGAATTGTCGGGCATAAGAAAATTGGCTCGTGAACGTGCAAAAAAAGTGAGTTTGCATAACAAAAAATTACGAGATTGTCGAGTGCATTTGACCGATATGAAAAAAGAAAATCGTTTGGAAAGCACTTTGTTTATTACGGAGGGAGATTCCGCTAGCGGTTCCATTACCAAATCACGCGATGTCAATACACAAGCCGTTTTCAGTTTGCGTGGAAAACCCGTTAATTCCTACGGATTAAGCAAAAAGGTTGTTTATGAAAACGAAGAGTTTAATCTGCTACAAGCCGCTTTAAATATTGAAGACGGATTGGAAAACTTACGATACAATAATATAGTCATTGCCACCGATGCCGATGTGGATGGAATGCATATTCGCTTATTGTTATTGACATTTTTCTTGACTTTCTTTCCCGAACTTATCAAGGAAGGACATTTGTATATATTGGAAACGCCTTTGTTTAGGGTAAGAAATAAACAAGAAACTATCTATTGCTATTCGGAAGAGGAAAGAAAAGCGGCAATAGAAAAAATAAGTAAAAAAGGAAAACCGGAAATTACACGATTCAAAGGTTTGGGAGAAATATCGCCCAACGAATTTAAACATTTTATAGGTAAAGATATACGGTTAGAACCCGTAATGATGGAACAAGATTTATCCATTGAAGAATTATTGCGTTTTTATATGGGTAAAAATACGCCGGATAGACAAAAATTTATCATTGAAAATTTGAAAGTTGAATTGGATGAGGTGTAGTATAGACAAGGAGTGCCTTGTCTATACATAGAAAAAAATTGAATAATAAATTACGAATGGAAGGATCAAAATCGATAAAGAAAATTTCGGGAAAATACAGAGAATGGTTTCTGGATTATGCGTCCTATGTGATTTTGGAACGTGCCGTGCCGGCTATTGAAGATGGGTTTAAACCCGTGCAACGCCGTATCTTGCACTCGATGAAGGAATTGGATGACGGACGCTACAATAAAGTAGC
>JALSNB010000388.1 GCA_026987225.1 Caldisericaceae bacterium | reverse complement strand
TGAGAAAAATTATATATGTTTTAATTGGCGATTATTTTTTCAGTAAATCTTTTTGATTCCGAAGCGGTATGCCAGAATTTTTTGTTGAACCGACATACCCGAAATGCGTTTACCATAAGCTTCTGCGAGGTATTTTAGGATTTTATAATAGACATTTTTGCAAAACGTGCATAAAAGAGCCGGGTTAATATCCAGATATTTTAAATGTGGGTTTAACGGTTTATAACCTACGGGGAGGTTCCTATACCGATAATTTCCCAATGGCCGTCATGCGAATCTTTTGTCAGAGTAAAGAACGCCAAATCCGGCCACTTCTTTATGAAAAACGATACTTCAAATTCACGCATCCCTTTGGGAAGAGGCGGAAGCCCCATTTTTTGATTTCTTTCATCTGTTATGTCTTTGCATGTTTCAACTTTTCTGTGATTCTGCAAGTCCGGTTCGGTTTTCAATTTGTTCAATAAGGCAGGATGTAAAAGTGCCAGTGCGATTTTACGTTCGTTTGTGCTTTCGTAAAGTTCTATAATTTCTGCCGGCGATAGCCTCATAATTTTCTGCTTCTGCTCCTTGGGCAGGCTTTTGTAGTATTGATTTTCAATGGCAGTGAGTAAATTATTGCTCAGAGAAGAACTTTTGCGTTTGCCTATTCGGTTATTAAGCACGCTTAAAAGCACAATGGTAACGGTTGCAATAGCCAAAATACTCAAATATACGGTTTTATTTTTCATTTTGCACCGTAACTATAACACGTTTTTAAAGTTATGCAAATAAAAAAGAGGGGAGATTTCCCCTCCGTGTTTATTTTACGAAATCAAGCCATCCGTACGGATCGTTTCCTTCAACTACAATGTCAAAGAACGTATCTCTTATCTTTTTTGAAATAGGGCCGATGTTACCATCGCCTATACGGACTTTGTCTATGCTCCCGATCGGTGTAACTTCCGCTGCGGTTCCGGCAAAGAAAACTTCGTCTGCAATGTAGAGCATCTCTCTCGGTATGAATTCTTCTTTTACTTCTATTTTGAGCGTGTTTGCTATTTTGATGATTGAATCTCTCGTGATGCCTTTTAACAGGGATGCTCCAACCGGTGGGGTGTAAAGAATGCCATCTTTTACAAGGAAGATATTTTCGCCCGGCCCTTCGCTTACGTAACCGTTTATATCCAGCATGATTGCTTCCCTAAAACCGTAGTTCGACGCTTCCATTGATGCGAGTTGGGAATTCAAATAGTTTC
>JALSNB010000387.1 GCA_026987225.1 Caldisericaceae bacterium | reverse complement strand
AACGGGTATTCTCGAAAAGAAAATTGACACGTATTCAACGGAACTTTCCAATCTTGAAAAGGAAAATAGAAACCTCAGGATTAATTATCTTATGGAGACGGATCCGTCAAGAATAGATTCAATTGCACGAAACAAATTAAAAATGGCGCCTCCTGATTCTTATTTTATAGTGGATATGGAACATGGAAGATAAATCGGAAAAATTTGTCGTAAGGCTCATATCATTAATGCTTGTTTTCTTTATTATTTTTGTTGCGATTTTTTTGAGGCTTTCGTACTTGCAGATTTTCCATAGAAATTATTATATGGCGCAGTTTAAAATAATGGCAAGCCCTTCCATAGTGAGCGTTAAAGGCGAGAGGGGAGATATTGTCGATAGAAACGGAACGGCAATTGCAGTGAGTAAGCCTTCTTATGAATTGGACATAAATCCGTCACTTATGAATGCAAATGAAAAGTCTCTCATTATCTCAAAATTACCTTCCATTGTGAAGATTGATAAAAGTCATTTGGAAAAGATTGTCAAAACGTATAAGGGATTTGTACGAATAAGCACAAGCCTAAGCGAAGAGCAAAAAGAAGAAATCGAAAATTTGAAGATAAAAAACGGTATTGCCATTACTCCTACGGAGGAACGTATTTATCCTTTTCACAGTTTGCTCTCAAATGTAATGGGGTTTGTAGGGAGCGATGACGAAGGGCTTGCCGGTATAGAATTTATGTATAATCCTTTCCTAAAAGGCGTGAGCGGAAAAATTTATTGGCCGAAAGTTTCTCCCAAACCGATAATTCCGAATGTTTCGATGTTTGAAATAAAACCGCGTAAGGGTGATACCGTTCAGCTTACGATAGATAAAAATATCCAATACATGGTTGAGAAATACCTTAAAGAAGCCATTATAAAAAACAAAGCAAAGTCAGGCACCGTAATTGTGATGAATCCGCATACCGGTGAGGTGCTCGCAATGGCATCATATCCTGACTTTGATCCTAACAAAATTACTTCCGTTAGCAGTAATAACTTGATGAATAGGGCAATTCAGCTTAACTACGAACCGGGATCAGTTCTCAAACCGGTTATTGCCGCTGCAGCTTTGCAACAAGGCACTCTCCATACGGATGATTCTTTTTATTGCGGTGGTTCTTTTAGAGTTAAAGACAGGGTATTACACTGTTGGAGAAAACACGGTGAAGAACACGGCCTTGACACGATTATGCGAAATTCGTGTGATATCG
>JALSNB010000386.1 GCA_026987225.1 Caldisericaceae bacterium | reverse complement strand
AGCCGCGTAAGGGTGATACCGTTCAGCTTACGATAGATAAAAATATCCAATACATGGTTGAGAAATACCTTAAAGAAGCCGTTATAAAAAATAAGGCAAAGTCCGGCACCGTAATTGTTATGAATCCGCATACCGGTGAGGTGCTTGCAATGGCATCATATCCTGACTTTGATCCTAACAAAATTACTTCCGTAAATAGTAACAATTCGATGAACAGGGCGATTCAGTTTAACTACGAACCGGGATCCGTTCTCAAACCGATTATTGCCGCGGCAGCTTTGCAGCAAGGCACTCTTCATACGGAC
This sequence comes from Caldisericaceae bacterium, assembly GCA_026987225.1. Classification (GTDB taxonomy): domain Bacteria; phylum Caldisericota; class Caldisericia; order Caldisericales; family Caldisericaceae; genus S016-85. Next base: position 5,770 of record JALSNB010000386.1, on the reverse strand, counting down.
GATTCTTTTTATTGCGGAGGCTCTTTCAGAGTTAAAGACAGGGTATTACACTGTTGGAGAAAACACGGTGAAGAACACGGTCTTGATACGATTATGCGGAATTCGTGTGATATCGCTTTTATGAAAATCGGACTTAAGCTTGGTAAGACGGAGCTCTTGCGCTATTTTAAAAGGTTCGGCTTCGGAGAATACACCGGCATAGGCTTACCTGGTGAGGAAAAAGGTATTCTGCCGGAAGCCTCTCACATAGGCGATGTGGAAGTTGCAACGATGTCTTACGGACAGGGTATTGCCGTTACTCCTATCCAGCTTATCGATGCTTTTTGCGCGATAGCAAATAGAGGAGTTGAGATGAAACCGTTTATACTGAAAGAAATTAAGAATAGCGACGGTACTGTTGTTTATTATAATGCTCCGAAGGTAAGGAAAATAGTTATTTCTCCCAAAGTTGCCTCTGAAGTGATGCACGCGTTAAAGGCCGTGGTTACGGATAAGGGCGTGCCTCAGGCCGAAGTGAAAGGTTATACCGTAGCGGGGAAAACCGGTACCGCACAGAAACCTAATGCAAAGGGTGGTTATTCGAATACCAAACTTATTTACAGCTTTTGCGGGATACTCCCTGCAGATAATCCTAAAGTTGTGATTCTCACGGTAATCGATGAAACCGAAAAACCCACTTACTCTTTATACGTTGCCGCTCCGCTTTTTCAAAAAATTGCAACTTATCTTGTAAAATACCTAAAAATTCCGGGGGATGCTAAAAGTGAAAGGCATTGAGCTAAGAAGAATTTATCCCGAATTTGAATATATCGGAAATCCGGAAACAAGTTTTAACCGTATTGAAATCGATTCTCGCAACGTGCATCCTGCGGATCTTTTTGTTGCAATCAAAGGGACAAAATTCGATTCTCATACCAAGATAAACGATGCAATTGTTAGCGGTGCAACCGTTATTGTTTCCGAAAAAGTCGTTTCTGTTCCGAAGAATGTTCTTCTCATAGTTGTTCCTGATTCGAGAGATGCCTATGCGCGAATTTCGGCTGCTTTTTTCGGGTTTCCGTCTAAAAAAATAAAAGTAGTGGGTATCAGCGGGACATCCGGAAAAACCACAACTGCTTTTCTTCTGTATTCGTTTTTTAATCAAATCGGTGAAAAGGCTGCTTTTTTAGGAACTATCGGTGAAGATACGGGAAACTCTTTAAAATTTAAGGAGCGTTTTCCTCCCACTACTCCGGATGCGTTCTATCTGAACAAATCCCTGAGCGAAATGATAAAAAACAATGTTAAGTATGCATTTATAGAGGTTTCTTCTTCGGCTATTCTATTCAAGAGAATAAGCGGCATTTCGTTTTACAAAAAAATCCTTACTAACATTGATATCGATCACTTGGACGTGCACGGAAGTTTTGAAAATTACCTCAACTGTAAATTGCATTTTTTCAGCGGCAGTGTTCCGTCGATTCTCAATGCGGATTCAAAATTTGCTGACATATTTTATACTGTTAGCGAAAATTTTAAGACATACGGTATGAAGAATAACGCGGATTATATGGCACGTGTAAAAAACACGAGCGAGGCTGGAACAAATTTGGATATTTTGTATGGAAATGCGGCATATTCTTTATTTTTGAAAGCAGCCGGAGAGTTCAACGTATATAATTTTCTTGCACTTACCGCTTTCTCTCTGGAGGAGGGATTAGATATGAACTCTGTTAAGGCATTTGCTTCTCAAATTCCCAAAGTGCCGGGGAGAATGCATATTTTACATGTAAATAACGGGTTAATTATCATTGATTTTGCCCATAATCCGTATGAAATTTCGGCTGTTCTAAAATATGCAAACAAGATAAAAACCGGTAGGCTTATAACGGTTGCCGGTGCCGTGGGATGGTCAACAGGGGAAAAACGTCGTAAAATCGGTGAAATATCGTCTTCAATGAGCGATACTTTTATTTTGACAACCGATGATCCTCGGGGTGACGATGCGGACAAAATTATTTCCGACGTGCTTGAAGAATGCGGTAGTAATACGGTTGTTATAAAGGATCGGTTTGAAGCAATTAAATATGCTGTTTCAATTATGCAACCCGGTGATGTGCTTGCCATTTTGGGCAGGGGAGAAGAAAGAGAAATTCATTTTAAAGATAAGACTATTGTAAAAAGTGATGAAGAATATGTAAGGGAGATTTTGAATGAGAATAACACTTGAAGAACTGCTTTCAGTTGTAAAAGGTAAATGGAATGGTGTGAAAATCGCATCCTTTTCTAACTTTGCGTTAGATAGCAGAAAAATAAGTAAAGGAGGGTTGTTTTTTGCACTTAAAGGAGAAAAAACGGACGGGCATTTATTTGTGAAAAATGCGTATGAAAACGGTGCGGCAGGTGCCGTAGTCGAAGAAGACATTTCGTTTTTTGCAGACGATTTTTTGACTATTAAAACAAACTCCGTAAAAGGTGCGTTAATTAAATTGGGAAGATACGCAAGGAACAAGTTGAACGGCCGTATTATCGGGGTTAGCGGAAGTGCCGGTAAAACCACGACAAAAGAGATGCTTTCCGAAGTGCTCGAAACACACTTTGCGATTTATAAAACAGAAGGTAATGCCAATACGGAGCTCTCTTTGCCACTTTTCTTTCTCAATGCGGAAAGGTTAAAAACGGATTTTTGCATTGTGGAAATGGGTGTCCAAAAGTTAGGAGACATGGATATCCTAAATAGAATTGTGAACCCGGATATTGCGCTGCTACTCAATGCAACCGTATCGCATACGGAATTTTTGAAAAGTGTGGAGAACGTAGCAAAGGAAAAATTCAAACTCGCAGTTTTTGTAAATTCCAAAGGCGGCTTGGTATTTTTAAACGGTGATGATAAAAATTTCGTAGAGCTTGCCTTGAATTTAAAAAAGAAACCGCTATTTTTCGGGTTGAGTTCCAAAAACGATGTATCCGCAAGAATTAAAAAGATATTGGTAAGCGGTATGGAGCTTGAAATTAAAAATGGCACAAATGTTTATACGGCAAATTTCCCTTTTTCCGGGGTTAATTTCGCATACGACGTGCTTGCAGCTGTTTCCGTTGCAAATAGTTTGGGCATTGATACAAAGGAAGCGTTAAATGTTCTTTCTCGTTTTCGCCCGCTAAACGGGCGCGGAGGAGAAACAAAGCTTTCGAAAAACAGATTGCTTATTGATGAAACGTACAATTCCAATCCGCTTTCTCTGGAATATTCTTTAAGCAGATTTAAAGAGCACCAATATCCGTTATTTATCATTTTGGGTGATATGCTTGAGCTCGGTGAATATTCGGAAGAAGCGCATGGAAAAATTGGAAAAATTATCGCGTATTTCAAGCCTGATTTTGTTCTTGCAGTCGGAAGATATTCGAAATTCACGATAGAAGAAACTTATAAAAGAGGCGTAAAAAATGCGTTTTATTTCCCAAAAAAAGAAGATCTTTGCGATTTCCTGAAGAATGAAATTGCCATACCGCCATTTTCTGTTATATTTGTTAAGGGCTCAAGAGGTATGGAAATGGAGCAATGCGTGAAAATTTTAAAAGAGAGGTTTAAAGAATGAGGGTAAATTTATTATATTTGATAATCGCATTTTTTCTGTCTTTTATATTTTTCTTTATTGCGATTCCGCTTTTAAAAGAAGATAAAATCACTCAACACATAAGAGAGGAGGGCCCGAAATCTCATTTTGCAAAATCCGGAACTCCGACTGGCGGTGGCATTGTTTTTTTAATTGTTCCCCTGTTTTTTGTTTCTCTATTCGCAAATAAGGAATTTATCTTTATATACCTTTCCTTTTTGTTAAATGGTGCCATTGGTTTTATAGACGATTTTATGAGTGTTTCGAAAAAAAGATCCCTCGGGCTAACGGCAAGAGGCAAAATTGTGCTGCAATTTGCAGTTGCATTTGTTCTTTATTTTATCGGACGTCCTCTGTTTTCTTCAACCGTTTCTATTGGAAACTTCTCTTTGAATATAGGTAATACTGGGTATTTCTTTCTTTATTTGTTCGTCATGTTGGGCTCAACAAATGCGTTTAACCTAACTGACGGTATCGACGGCTTATCCACTATTGTTTCCATTCCTATTTTTGTATCTTTTGCGATTATCGGCGGCGTACTTATAAAAAACGTTTCATTTGTCATGCTCGGAATGCTGCTTGCGTATCTGTGGTTTAACAGTCCCAAAGCCTCTGTTTTTATGGGTGATACCGGAGCACTTGCTCTGGGTGGGGTTGTAGCCGCTATGAGTTTTGTCAGCAAGAGCGAAATATTGCTTGCTTTTTTTGCTGTTATTCCTGTAATCGAAGCAATTTCCGTAATTCTTCAGGTTTCTTATTTTAAGATTACGCACGGAAAGAGAATTTTTAAAATGGCGCCGATTCATCATCATTTCGAGCTTTCTGGATGGAGCGAAGCGCAAATTGATTTTAGATTTTTTATAATTACGGTGCTTTCCTGTATTTTGGGTATCATAGTAAACGGAGGTATTTGAAAATGAAAAAAGTCCTTATTATAGGTGCCAAAAAAAGCGGAGTATATGCTGCACTTCTTGCAAAGAAAAACGGATTTTTGCCTTTTGTGAGCGAAAATTCCGGAGGAGAAGAATTTGAACAATTTGTAAAAATCCTTAGGAAAAACGGTATTGATTACGAATTAAACGGACATTCTTACGATAGAATTTCCGAATTTGACCTTGCCGTAATTTCACCCGGGGTTTCGCTTTCTTCGGAGATAGTCAAAAAGATAAAGGCAAAAAACGTCCCTATAATAGGAGAAATGGAATTTGCTTTCCGGAATGCACCGAGCACGAAGATTGTTGCAATTACTGGAACTAACGGTAAGAGTACCACTACCGCACTCACAGGAAATATATTTAAATATTCGAGTTTCGATACGGTTGTCGGCGGAAATTTGGGGACACCTTACTCCGAACTGCTTTTTAATAATCCTTCTCCGGATGTTGCGGTTCTTGAAACGAGTTGCTTTCAACTCGAAACAATTGAAACTTACCATCCCCATATTGCCGTGTTTTTGAATTTTTCGGAAGACCATTTGAACAGATATAAAAATATGGATGAATATCTTTACTACAAAAAAAGAATTTTTGAGAATCAAACAAATCAAGACTTTGCCGTTTTGAATTACGACGATCCGCTCGTGCGCTCGTTCGAAAAAGAGATTAAAAGCAGAGCGTATTTTTTCAGCCTTAATAATGAGGTTGAAAGAGGGATTTTTATAAGAGACGGTATGTTTGTATTTAAAGATAACGGGAAAGAAGAAAACGTTTCGGATATAAACTCCGTAAAACTAAGAGGCACACATAACTTACAAAATGCGCTTGCTTCGATTCTTTCCGCAAAACTAATGGGTATAGGAAATGATGTGCTGACAAAAGGAGTCGAAACGTTTACCGGATTGGAGCATCGTCTCGAGGAAGTGAGAACAATTAACGGTGTTTTGTATGTAAACGATTCCAAAGCGACGACTCCCGATTCCACGATTAAAGCATTGGAAGCTTTTAATGAACCTATTGTGCTTATTGCAGGCGGCAGCAGTAAAAACAATGATTTTACCGAACTTTCAAAGAGGTTGAACGGAAAAGTGCGAAAGCTTATTTTGATTGGCGAAACGGCAGCGGATATTGCAAACAGCGCACTTGAAACGGGATATTCGGATATTGTATTCGCAACCGATTTGAAAGATGCCGTATTGTTGTCTGAGAAAATTGCAAAGCCAGGTGATGTTGTACTTCTTT
>JALSNB010000385.1 GCA_026987225.1 Caldisericaceae bacterium | reverse complement strand
AGGGCATCGGACAGCCCTATGGTTGTTGTGGTTTTTCCTTCACCCGCAGGTGTCGGCGTGATTGCGGTTACGAATATTAACGTGCCGTCCGGGTTGCTCTCCGTTCTTTTCGCAGCCTGCGGCTCTATCTTGGCGATATACTTTCCGTAAAGGCTCAGTTCGTCTTCGTCCAGGCCTATGTAGTTTGCAACTTCCGTAATCTTTTTCATTTTTGCATTCTGTGCAATTTCAAGGTCAGTCATCTTTTTCCTCCTTATCCTAATTTGTTAACCTATTATATACTTATGTGGTATTTGTCAACCCCGTATTTTGACTGCGTAAACGATGAAGCACGAATTGTTCTGTTTACAAAACTTAAAATTCCTGTATAATCCCTCTGTGAAAAAAGTAATCATAATCGGTGCGGGTGCGGCAGGCCTGATGTCCGCAATAAAAGCCGCCGAAAATTCGGAAGTTATCCTTCTGGAAAAGATGCCAAAACCCGGGCTTAAAATTCTTGTTTCCGGTAAAGGTAGATGCAACGTAACGAATGCAGGGCCTATGAGCGAACTCATATCCGCATTCGGAAGAAACGGAAAATTTCTCTACCATGCCTTTTCCGTTTTTTCTAACGAGGATCTCGTTAAATTTTTGAACGGAATAGGCGTGGAAACGGTTGTTGAGCGCGGAAACAGGGTTTTTCCTAAATCTCAGCGCTCGAAAGATGTTTTGAACGCATTGAAGGGCGAAGCGGTGCGTAGAGGCGTAAAAATCGTTTTGAACAGCCCGGTTAAGTCTCTGAACGTGAACGGCTCGTCCGTAAAAGGCGTAATTCTGCAGAGCGGTCAAACGCTTGATGCGGATTATGTTATTATGGCAACCGGAGGGAAAAGTTTCCCCGGGCTCGGAACGACGGGTGACGGTTATGAGATGCTCAGGGAAATAGGCCACACCGTTACGCCGCTCTATCCGGGGCTTGTTCCGCTTATTACAAAAGAAAAATGGGTAAAAGAACTCGAGGGATTATCTTTAAGAAATGTAAAAATCACGGCGATTTGCGGCAAAAAAAGATTTTCCCATTTCGGAGACATGGTATTTACCTCCTCCGGTATATCAGGCCCCATCGTCCTTACGCTGTCATCAGAAATCGTTCCTTTTTTGAGACACCCTCTGAGTGCGGAAATCGATTTGAAGCCCGCTTTGAGCGATGAAATACTGGACAGAAGGCTTTTGAGGGAATTTACCGCACAGGGAAAAAGAATGTTCAAAAATGCGATGCACGCTTTACTTCCCGCAAGTTTAATTCCCGTATTCGTCGGAATGAGCGGAATAAACGGCGATAAAAAATGCAGTGAGATTACAAAAGAAGAAAGAAAAAAGATACTTTTGCTTTTAAAGCACTTTCCTATTACAATATTGGGCACCGAAGGTTTTGCACATGCGATTGTTACGAAAGGCGGCGTGAGCCTTAAAGAGGTTGATCCGAAGACGATGCGTTCGAAAATAGCGGATAACCTTTTTATTACGGGCGAGCTACTGGATATCGATGCGATAACCGGAGGATACAACCTGCAAGCGGCATTTTCCACGGGATTCGTTGCGGGCAGTGCTGCGAGGTAAGTTGATTTTTAGCGTGAAAGTTATACAATAATGGTTGCAAGGAGGTAATATTATGGAAGAGAAATTTGGCACCGTGAAAGTTAAAAGAGGCCTTGCCGAAATGTTAAAAGGCGGGGTTATTATGGATGTTACGACACCCGAACAGGCACAAATTGCCGAAAAAGCGGGTGCTGTTGCCGTTATGGCCCTTGAGAGGATTCCTGCCGACATAAGGAAGGAAGGCGGAGTTGCCAGAATGGCGGATCCGAAACTTGTTAAAGATATTATGAGTGCGGTGTCCATACCCGTTATGGCAAAAGTGAGAATAGGGCATTTTGCCGAAGCACAGATACTCGAAGCCATCGGTATTGACTTTATAGACGAAAGCGAAGTGCTTACTCCTGCCGATGAAACACATCATATAGATAAGTGGAAATTTAAAGTGCCGTTTGTATGCGGTGCGAGAAATCTCGGCGAAGCGTTGAGGAGAATTGCCGAAGGTGCCGCAATGATAAGGACAAAAGGCGAACCGGGTACCGGAAATATTGTTGAAGCGGTGAGGCACATGAGGCTTGTTATGGACGAAATAAGGAAAGTGCAAAATATGTCCGAAGAGGAGCTTTACGTTGAGGCAAAAGAGCTGAGGGTGCCGATCGATCTTTTGAAAGAAGTGAGGAAACTCGGCAGGCTGCCGGTTGTGAATTTTGCGGCAGGCGGCATTGCAACGCCTGCGGATGCGTCACTTATGATGCAGCTCGGGGCTGATGGCATATTCGTCGGCTCCGGTATATTCAAGTCTTCCAATCCGAAAAAACGTGCCGAAGCGATTGTTGCCGCAACGACATATTACGATGATCCGAAAATCCTTGCGAAGATTTCCGAGGATCTCGGAGAAGAGATGCCTGGTATCGATATAAGGGATCTTACGGACAAAGACAAAATGCAGGTGAGGAGCGAGTAGATGAAAATAGGAGTATTGGCGCTTCAGGGCGCCGTATCCGAACATATCGATATGCTTAAAAAAGCTGGAGCTGACAGTGCCGTTCCGGTGAGAAAAGAGGAAGAAATCGCATCCGTTGACGGCCTTGTTATTCCGGGTGGCGAAAGCACCACAATGGGAAGGCTTATTAAGGCGTTTAACCTTGAGGACGTGATAAGGAGAAGGGTGAGCGAAGGAATGCCCGTTTACGGGACATGTGCGGGAATGATTCTCCTTGCGAGCAGAATCGAAGGATACGATCAGTTCAAATTCGGATTTATCGATTTGACAATAGTGCGTAATGCATTCGGCAGGCAGGTTGATAGCAAAGAAATCGATTTGAATGTCAAAGGTTTTGATACGCCTTTCCATGCGATTTTTATCCGTGCGCCCGTGGGAAAAGAGCCCGGTGAAAATGTGGAAGTGCTTTCCGAAGTTCCGGAAGGCATTGTTTTTGCAAGGCAGGAAAATGTGCTCGTTTCGGCTTTTCATCCCGAATTGGGGCAGGATTTAAGAGTTCACAAATATTTTTTAGATATGGTGAGAAAATTTTTAAAAAACAGGGAGGTTTTATAATGTCAGGACATTCTAAATGGCACAACATCCAGGCGAGGAAAAGTTCGCAGGATGCAAAAAGAGGAAAACTTTTCACAAAGTTAACGAAAGAAATTATTATTGCCGCAAAACAGGGCGGCGGAAATCCGGAAACGAATGCCCGTTTGAGGAATGCAGTGGATAAAGCAAAGAAGATGGGCATGCCCATGGACAATATCAAAAAGGCAATTATGCGCGGAACGGGTGAACTTCCCGGTGTTACATACGAGGAATTCACATACGAAGCTTACGGGCCTGCTGGTATCGCATTCATTCTTAAAATTTCCACGGATAACAAAAACAGAACGGTTGCCGAACTGAGAAGACTTCTCAGTAATTATGGAGGCAGCCTTGCGGAAAGCGGCTCTGTGTCGTGGAATTTTGAAACAAAAGGTGAAATAGAACTCGAACCCACCGATATGTCATACGACGATTTGTTCCTTGTCGTTGCGGATGCCGGAGGAGAGGATCTAAAAGAAGAAGACGGCACTTTCACCGTTTATACGGATCCGAAATCTTTGGAAGACGTAAGAAAGAAACTCGAGGAAGCGGGATTAAAAATAAAGAGTGCGGAGGTTGTGCTCGAACCCAAAACGACCGTTAAGGTAAGCGGCGATGATGCCGTAAAAGTCATCAAACTCTGTGACGCTCTGGAAGATCACGACGATGTCCAGGATTACTACACGAACTACGACATTGACGAAGAGGAACTAAAGAAGATTACCGAAAAGTTGGGCTGAGGATGCTTAACGTTCTTGGTATAGATCCGGGGCTTGCAAGCACGGGTTTCGGGCTTGTGCGCAAGGACGGGGATAATATTTTTGTCGTTAAATACGGCGTGATCAAAACTCCGTCGAATGAGAAAGTCCCGGACAGGCTTTTTATGATTTATTCGGAATTGAAAAGGATTTTTAACGATAACGTTATCGATCACGTGGCACTCGAAAAGATTTTTTTTAACACGAATTTAAAAACCGTTGTGAATGTCAGCGAAGCAAGGGGCATAGCGATGCTTATCACGTCTCAATACGAAAAACCGCTTTTCGAATACACGCCGCTTGAAGCAAAAAAGGCTCTGATAGGTGTGGGGCGTGCAACAAAAAGGGAAGTGCAGCTTGCCGTGCAGAGAATTTTGAACATGGATAAAAAGCCCACGCCCGATGATGCGGCGGACGGCATTGCTCTTGCACTTTGCCACATATACAATCTTCCTTACATAGAGGCTGCGTTATGATTGCTTTGATAGAAGGCGAAATAAAAGAGGTATCCGAAAATTCCGTTGTTATTTTTGCAAATGGCATAGGTTACGAAGTGTTTGTCGCTCATCCCGAAAATTTTATCCCCATGAAAAAATACATGCTTTACATATATGAAAGCAGAAAAGAGAACGACCTTTCGCTTTACGGCTTTACAAACAAAGGCGAGAAGGCGATTTTTGCCCTTATAGTAAAAAAGGTGAACGGAGTCGGCCCGAAAACGGCGATGGGGATTTTCAGAGTGCTGACGAAAGAAAAACTGATAAGCATTATAGACAGCGGCGATTATAAAGCATTCAAACCCGTGCCGGGCATAGGCGAAAAAACGGCAAAGCGCATCGTAATCGAGTTGGGCGGCGAGATAAAGGAAGAAGAAAAGAAAGTGGAAACGGAAAAGATAAAACTTGCAAAGTCCGCTTTGATTTCTCTCGGCTATTCGGCAAACGATGTGGCAAAGGTGCTGCGTGAATTAGGTGATGAAAACAGTGTCGAGGACATTGTGCGGGAAGCGATAAAGAGGTTGAGCAGTGGAGAATAATTCGATAAGGCCGCTTTCTCTTGAGGATTTTATAGGGCAGGATTCGATAAAAAACAGCCTTAAGGTATTTATAAGTTCGGCAAAGTCCAGAAATGCGACTCTCGATCACACTTTATTTTACGGCCCGCCGGGGCTTGGCAAAACGACTCTTTCCGGCATCATAGCAAACGAGCTTGGCGTATCGATAAAACATGCAACAGGCCCGTCCATCGAAAAAGTCGGGGACCTTGCCGCAATTCTCATAGGGCTTTCAAAAGGGGACGTACTGTTTATCGACGAAATACACCGTTTGCCGAAGGCCGTAGAAGAGGTGCTTTACTCCGCAATGGAAGATTTTAAACTTCCCATTGTTGCAGGCTCCAAGCGTTCCGCACATACGATTGTCCTTGAACTGAATCCTTTCACTCTCATCGGTGCCACGACTCGTTTCGGGCTTATTTCTCCTCCGCTCAGGGACAGGTTCGGTATTGTTTACCACCTTGAACTGTACAAACCGGAGGAACTCAGAGATATTGTTTTGAGGGACAGCAAGATTCTCGGTATAGATATTACGGAAGACGCCGCTTTGCTGATAGGCAAACGTTCCAGGGGAGTGCCGAGAATTGCAATTCAACTTTTGAAAAGAGTCAGGGACTTTGCAGAGGTGAAAAATTTGAGTAAGGTAAACACCGAAATTGTCGAAGAGGCGTGTGAAAGCTTGAGAATCGATTCTTACGGCTTAAACGATCTGGACAGAAAATACCTCAAAAACATTGTGCTGCGCTTTCGCGGAGGGCCTGTCGGAATAGAGGCGCTTTCCACTGCAATAGGCGAAGACAAAGGAACCATTGAAGACATTATCGAGCCGTATCTTATGAAAATAAACTTTATCTTGCGCACGCCCAAAGGAAGGAAAGCCACTGTCCGTGCAAAAGAATACGTGCACGGAGGCGGTGAAAATACGCTTTTTTAACGGAGGCTATCTATGAAACTTTTGATGATTTACATGGATAAATTTGCTTACAATGTGACAACCAAAACTCTCGACGAGTTTGAAGATAGGAGTGGCGGCAAAGAGTTCAGTGATGTGCTCGTTGCATTCATACACGTTGAAAAAGAGGATGAGGAAGAAGTGCCCAAAAAAGTAAAAAA
>JALSNB010000384.1 GCA_026987225.1 Caldisericaceae bacterium | reverse complement strand
AATCTCTTCGTGCGAATTGTTTACGAGCGGTACAAAGAAGATTAAAACAATGCTTAATTTCGACAAGCCGTGCGATTATAATGCCTCTCCGCCGAGTGAATTTTCTGCGGAATATGAGCAAAACTTTGATATGCTTGCTCCTGATCTTTCCGTAACAAAGAAAACAATCGAGGTTGATAGCAATGCTTATCACGGAAATAGTCACTATTTCCCAAAGGAACTCGGCTCTCAAGTAGTTTTCGAAATTGATATTACAAATAACGGAGACCTTGCCACCGTAAAAACGGATATAGCGGATGTTCTGACAGGTTCGAATCAGCATCCGTTGGACTATGTTTCCGCACAGTATTCTTACGATGGCGGAACATGGACAAACGTGCCGTGGGATTCCGCACCTTCCTCGGGTTCTTCTGGGACTCTTATATGGAACAATATTGAGGGAGCTTTAGGGCATGGCATAGAACCGGGTAAAACTCTCTCCGTTAAAGTAACAACCACGGTGGATTCAAACTGTACCGATTATAATGCGTATAATTATACGGAAGTTTGGACAGGCTGTTCCTCCGAAATGGGTGATATGAGTTCGTCAAGCCTTCTTGGCAATGCAACTTCCGTTTCCGGTTGGAACGGAACGTTAAATGCAAATTGCCCCATATACCAGGCAAAGTATGCAAGAACAAGATCGCATAGTAATTCCTGGGCACTATCGTATGCGCATAACATTCCGGACACTGTTCAAACGTGTGATCAAAACGTTCCCTTTGAAATAAGTTTTTCGAATGGTGAAACAAACCATGGAGGGGTTACCATATACGGCCCTCTTGAAATAATAGATCTTATTCCTATCGGTTCTACTTATGTTTCAAATAGCGCAATTATTACCTATCCGGATAATACTACTCATCAGATAGAACCCACGCAGGACACCGAAACAGTAAATGGCCAAACTTATACGAGGTTAAAGTGGGATCTTGACAGCAGTATAAATCTTGCTCCAGGTAATACTATTAAAGCGAATTTCAAATTAAACTTCGGCGAATGCAGTGAAGTTGATGATCCTGCGTATAACAGACAAAGATTATTTGGTTATTATTGTAATGGCAGTGATTCGCACTATTATCCTTCATCGTGGCCCGGATCTTCGAGCAATTCCTGGGTAAAAACGATAAATATTTTGAAACCTCATATTACGGCAACGCTTTCGGTTGATAAAACATCGGCATTCCCCGGAGACAGTTT
>JALSNB010000383.1 GCA_026987225.1 Caldisericaceae bacterium | reverse complement strand
GTGGTATTTTTTAGCCTGACAAGTGAACGTAACAAACCTGCTGCGGAACAATGGAGACAGCATCTTTCGGCATTATCGGGTGCTCCTTTTGACGGAATGTCCGTGGCGGATTTGGGCTATTATGTTTATGAAGATACGGCCGGAGAAGACTTTTTCCCTCCTTTGATAGAAAACATCCTGGCTTTCGTGAAGGGGCGTTTGTTTGTGATTACCGACAGACCGGACTTTCTTAACCGGTTGATTGACTTGTCGGAAAATGAAATCCGGATAGCCGTTTTTACGCCGTACATTCGTTATTACGGATCTGAATACGAATCATCCGTACCCGATTTTATAAAAATGAGCGAATCGAAAAAGTTGAAAAATCTCTCTCTGATAGGTATTCAAAATTATTATCTATCGTATGAAGATATACGTTTTCTCCAAAAGAATGATAATATCGAATATCTTCGTTTGTCTGAAATAACGAAAAATGTAGATGAAATCGAGCCTTACATCCGTCATGCCGACGTGGTAGCGATTTTACCCGCATCGATTGAAACAAAAGCACATTTTGTTCCGTTGGGCATTTCTCCCGCCGACATATTGAAGTCGGTATATTTCTCCGCTTTGTCCCCCTTAAACAAGCAGTTTTGGATAGGAATGCATAGCACATCTCTGTCGCTATCGGCGCTGATGTTTTGGCATTATTTGCGAGGGACTTATAATAAAATTTCTGATTTTCCGTTTATCAAACGAACAAAATTGAAAAAAATCACCGTGCAAAAAAATAACCTAAAAAAGCGTTATTTTTTTAATCCCATAACCGGTCGATACTGGGTTGAAGAACCGGGAAAAAGCCGGTCTGTTGAAGGGTTGTTGCCTTGTACGGAAAAGAATTATGTTTTTTTTAAGCAATACGGGCAAGTTTTGAAAAATGATAATCAATTGTTTTAAAAGCATATAAAAAAATTTTTGATTAAATGTGGAAAAAAATTGATATATTGCACGCTCAAAATAAAGTGAGCAATCATTACCTCAAAAGAACAAAGAAAAATAAGTTTCGCATGAAGAAAATCATCATCCCGTTACTGGTGGCAGCGCTTGTGCTGTCATCTTGTGGAAGTCCCAACAAAAGAGGAGAAATCATAGGTGTAAGAGGAAAAAAATGGTATCCCTATCAGCCTTACGGAATGGTTTTGATTCCGGGCGGAGCATTTGTGATGGGAAAACAAAATGAAGACAAAGCCTATTCCATCGA
>JALSNB010000382.1 GCA_026987225.1 Caldisericaceae bacterium | reverse complement strand
GGCTTTTCGCTTCATATACGAATACGAAGAGAAGCATCGAAATCGGAACGAAAATTACGGAAGACATTTTGAAACGCCTCTATGAAAAAGGCGTTACGGATCTTGTAATTTATTATCCCAATGAAGTGGAAACCTTCTCTTTGGGAAAACTTAACTCCGATGTTATCGATAGGGTTGCGGCAAAAGATTATGTAAGCGGAAGCGGTAAGAAAAAGAGCTTAATCGTAAAGGCAGGAGAAATTATTGATGCCGAGAAATTGAGAAAACTTGCCGAATCCGGTGTAAAGAAAGTCCTTTTGAGAAAAGAAAAAACGTATAAACTGAAAAAATTCGTAAGGACAAATCAGGATACATGTAGAAACGAAAGGCCTATTGTCCGTAAAGGCGAAAGAGTGAAGGCAGGCCAGCCGATAGCCGACGGTTACTCTACGAGAAATGCGGAACTCGCCCTCGGTATCAATGTTCTTGTCGCTTACGTTCCTTGGTACGGATATAACTATCAGGATGCCGTGATTGTAAGCAGAAGGCTTGTGAGTGAAGACAGACTTACATCCATTCACGTAAGGGAATACAATATAGAAGTGCATGATACCGAACACGGGCCCGAGGAACTTACTCCGGATCCGCCGGACGTATCGAGAGACGCAAAGAGGTTCCTTGACGAAAACGGTATAGTAAAAATAGGCTCTAAGGTTAAATCTGGAGACATTCTTGTCGGAAAGACAACGCCTTTCCCCGAAGAAGAGGAAACCAGCGAAGCAAGGCTATTCAGGAATTTGTTCAACAACAGGGCTGGCAATATTAAGAACAGCTCTTTTAAAGTACCGCCCGGAGAAAGCGGTGTTGTAATCGGTGTGGAAGTGTTTTCTCAGGAAGAGGGCTTTGAGCTTACCAAGAACGTAAGAAAACTCATAAAAGTCTTTATTGCGAGAAAACGAAAGATTATTGTCGGGGATAAAGTCTCAGGAAGGCACGGAAATAAGGGTGTTATAAGTAAAATTCTTCCAGAGGAAGATTTGCCGTATCTTGAAGACGGAACTATGGTCGACGTGATATTGAGCCCTCTCAGTGTGCCTTCGAGAATGAACATAGGGCAGATTCTCGAAACAAACCTTGGCCTTGCCGCAAGAAAGCTTAACGTAAGGGTTGTTACTCCGGCATTTAACGGTGCAACCGAAAAAGACGTAAAAGGCCTTCTTAAAAAAGCAGGTTTGCCGGAAAGCGGGCAGTTTAAGATGTAC
>JALSNB010000381.1 GCA_026987225.1 Caldisericaceae bacterium | reverse complement strand
TCCCTGTTTTGGGATTGACACCTGTTCTTTTTGCTCTCTTCCTTGTTGCGAATGTTCCGAATCCGATCAAAGAAACTTTGTCGCCTTTTTTGAGAGCCTCCTCGACTACTTCGATGAATGCTTTGACGGCTGCCTCAGCCTCTTTTTTCTTAAGGCCCGTCTTCTCTGCAAGTGCTTTAACGAGTTCAGGTTTGTTCATACCTTTTCACCTCCTTTCTTAAAAAAAGTGTTTATTTTTCTTGTTTATATAACTTTTTAGAATCTTGTCAATACTTTTTACCCCATTTTTCTTGACTATTTTGCTAAAATTTTAAGTAAAGAGAATTTTTTGGACGAATTTTTTACCGAAATAATGCAGGTTTTAAAAGGATTTATCATTATAATAATGATTATTGTTTAAAAGATTGTTTTATTTGGATAAATGAAACAAACAAGAGAACGGAGAATGCAATCAGTAAAACATTACCCGTTGCATAAAGCAGAGCGTATGCAATATTTGAAATTTTTCCGCCTTCTCCTATGTAAGGGGGAATTATAACCATTGCAATGAGCAGATAGGAAGAAAAAGTAAACGGCTTTATTCCCGATCTTTTTCCCATTCTCAAAAATGCAACGATAAGGAGAATTGCCGCAATGAAAAACGAGGTTGCAACTCCGAGCGAATACCATCTGTTGTTTGCAAATCCAAGCTCGAATATATATCCGAAAGACAGAATGCCGCTCAGCGACAGCATGCCGAACCCGTAAAGGAATTTGTTGTGCGTGTCGAACATACGAAGCTTTAACGTGATTTGCTTTAGTGCAAGAAGCGTAAAGAGTGCGCCCGAAATAAAAAGCGCATCGCAGATAATTGTCAGAGCCGTTGATAGCGGCGCGGAACCGCCTTTTGCCTGTATGAAAATCGAAATAACCGAAACAATCCCGCTCGTTAAGAAAAACAGCCCTCCGATTATTCCTTGCTCTTTTGCCTTCATAACGTAATTTTAATCCGTTCCGCTTTTTTGAAAAATTCTTTTGCAAAAAGCAAATCCTGCCGTATTTGATCTATCAAAAGATTCGGGGTCGGGAATTTCTTTTCTTCCCTGATTCTTTTCAAAAAATGAAGCCGCACGTTTTTTCCGTAAAGGTTGAGTTTTTCGTCTATAAAATGTATCTCCACTTTGATTTTTTTCGATTCTTCGAATGTCGGGTTTCTTCCGACGTTTGTCAAGGATTCGAAGAGCGTGCCGTTTACGTCCGCCATCG
>JALSNB010000380.1 GCA_026987225.1 Caldisericaceae bacterium | reverse complement strand
AATAACCCTCGCTTACGTCGGCATCAAAAGAAAGATACGCATTTTTTATTTCGGCGTTTCCGTTTCTTTTGCGCACCGGAATTTTCACAACTTTCTGAACAGTTTTGAACTGCCCGTTTATACTGCCCGCATCACTTTTAGGAAGTCTCGCGCCCATGCCAAGCGTCTTCATAGAGGTGTGTTCGTCCGGGGAGGGCATCGTAAAAACGTAATTTCCGACGATAACGTAAAACGGTTTTTCGGTAAGATACGCTTTGAGAGTTTCTTTATCGATAATTCCGACACTCTTTCCGCTTATCCACCCCTCGTAAAAAGGCGTTTTCACAAAGAACCATCTGCCGTCTTCGCTTGCAAGCAGAACCCGCATCCCTTCGCCTATCTCCACTCCGCTCTCCTGCATTCTGTCCATATCGCCATCTCTTTCGTTAAAAACAGGCTTTTCCAAAGGAAGTGTGCGGATGCGCCCTCTTTCAGTGGAAATTGCAAAAGCGTCGGTATTTTTCGCACTCCTCAATATTTTTTCGACACGCTTTAAAATATTGGTTTTTTCCTTTGAGGAAGAAAAATAGAGTTTGCCGAGCTTGGCAAGTTCTCCGTCAAAAGAATCGGGAGGTTCGGCATCTGCAAATATATCTTTATGCACGCTTTGATTAAATTTTTCTATCACGGGCAGAGAGGCAAGCACCCTGTCGGGATTTTTAATCACGTTAAGCCATGTTTTTTTCTTAAATATCTCTTCCATTTCGTAAAGTATATTTTTAAAAATACAAAATGCAATACTTGATTTGTTTATAATTTCTGTTAACATTGAATATGCACGGATTTGAATATGAAAATAACGAACTTGTTTCCGACGGAGTGCCTCTGAAAAAACTCGCCGAAGAGTTCGGAACACCTCTTTACGTTTACTCGCGATCCGTTCTAAACGAAAGAATCCGCCTTATAAAAAACAGCTTGGGCCGTATCGGAAAGATTTTTTATGCTGTAAAAGCAAACAACAACCCGTATATCCTTAGCATCATCGCGCAGGCGGGATTCGGTGCCGAAACCGTTTCGATCGGAGAAATGCAAATCGCATTGAAAGCGGGCTTTGCACCGGAGAACATCGCATTTTCCGGAGTGGGAAAGAGAAAAGACGAACTTCAATTTGCAATCGAAAAAGGAATTTTTATAAATGCGGAATCAATAGAGGAAATAGCGCTTATCGCTTCAATCAGGCAAGGCGTGCGAATCGGCATACGACTAAACCCGGAGATTTCCGTTCCGACGCACAAATACATCACAACGGGCAGCAGGCTGAACAAATTCGGCATTCCGTTCGAGCGTGCCGTGTACGCATTCAAATTCGCAAGAAACAGCGGACTTGTTCCGGAAGCAATTCACGTGCACATAGGTTCTCAAATCGTAAAATTAAAACCTTATTATGAAACAATCAAAAAGGTGCTTTCATTGAGGGACAAACTCAGAATGAAACGCATCGAAATCAAAAGAATCGATCTCGGCGGCGGATTCGGAATTTCGTATAAGGACGAAAAGGAATTCCCGGTAGAAGAATTTGCAAAGCATGTGGAAAAACTAAAAGAAGAGGAAATAGAATTTGCATTCGAGCCGGGCAGATTTATCGTAGGGCCGTCCGGCGCTCTCCTTACAAGAGTGCTATACAGAAAATTCTGCATGAAAAAGTTCGTAATCGTTGATGCGGGCATGAACGACTTCATACG
>JALSNB010000379.1 GCA_026987225.1 Caldisericaceae bacterium | reverse complement strand
CTCTGCCGCTCGTTGCATCATGCGGTATTTTAGGGCATCAGTATCCGATTTTTCACGGATTTAAAAACGGCGGAACGGGCATTGCCATAACAAGCGGAGATATGGTTTTCTTTGCGCCTCACCTTACGGCATTAATCATTATTCTTTCCTCGCTTACGGCAATACTTCCCGCAAATTATTTAGGCAGTTTCTTTTCAAGATTCGAGCGCGGAGAGGCAATGGGGTTCATACTCCTTATCGCATTTTCCCTGTTTTCAAAAAATACGCTTTTAAAAACCTTCGTTTTGCTCGATATTACGCTGATAGTGATAAGAAAAAGGCACATAGTTATGAAACTGCTCTTTAAGAAAGCATAAAATTTGTAAATTCCAAGGATGCGAATATAATTTAAGTTAATGAAGAGAAGAGCGGGTTTTACAATTATGGAAATGGCTATAGTGCTTGCAATCATCGGATTGCTTGTAATCCTTACCGTGCCGAAAATTTCAAACTGGTTCAACGAAATTGCAGTTCAAAACAGTGCAAACGAGCTTGCATCCGACATCCGCTTTGCGGAGGCGCTGGAGCAAACTAACTATGCAAAAGTAAACGGAGAGTGTTACTATTTGGAATTTCAACCGAACAATCCGCCTTACGACAAATACGAAATATATCATTACGAAAGCTCGAACAAAATCGTGGACAAATCCGTTTCGTTAAAATACGGGATAACGTGCAGCGGAACGGTGGGAAGCAAAACCCTGAAGAGGTTCAGGTTTAACAGATTTTACGAAGCGGTTCCGTATGACACTGACAACCATTCTCACTCCACAGACTCTTTGATAACTGTAAAAAAGGGGCAGTTCGTTCATACGATAAAGGTAATTTACCTCACAGGAGACGTGATTGAACAATGAGGAACAGAAAAGGGTTTACTCTTGTCGAAGCCGCAATTTCCATTGCACTTATCGCTATTGCAATTGTGCCGCTCGTTAACATTATGTACCCCGTTAGCGTAAACAGAACAAAACTGAAAATTATCGATAACGTTGCATACCTTGCGGAAATGAAAACGGAAGAAACGATAAATATTTTCAAAGAAAACTACAATGCAAGCCCGCAAACAAGCGGAGACTTTTCATCGGAAAGCGATATTCCCGATGCGGGCAAATACAAATTCACTTTGGACTATTCAAACGAAGAGATTTCGGGTTATCTGCGGGACATTACGCTTACGGTGTATTACGACGAAAACGGGAACGGCTCGTTTGACAGCGGAGAAAAAGAGATTACACTGCATACGAAGGTGGCAAAGCATGATGACAACGATTAAATTCAAAAACAGGCGCGGCGTTTCGATGGTTGAAGTTGCGGTTGTTATCGCAATCCTTGCTTTGTTTGCAATGATTCTGTATCCCGCTATGTATTACTCGTCGCATATATATACAAGCGACAATGCACGAAGCATTCTACTTGAAAAGGGGCAATACGCCCTGAACATGATAGAAAGGGAAATAAGAAATTCACAGCGGATAACAAGAATCGAAAGCGGCAGCGGAAAAGCGGTGCTCGAACTGCTCAGATTAAGGGACGATTTATCATACGGAAGGTTGTTTGAGGAATTCTCGTTTGACAGTGCGGCATCCGGGCAGTCCGATTGGCTGAGACTGAGAAAAGGTATCTACGTAAACGAAAACAGCAGTGCACACTTCGCAAAAGTAATAGACGGAGTAACAAAACTGACTTTTACCGGATACAAAGACGACGGAACAACGGAAACAACGAATGTAAACTACATATACAGCGTGGGAGTGAGCATAACGATAAAGGACAAATTTAACAGGGTAAGCCCGGTAACGGTTTACGGAAGGGCAACACTGAGAACACACCACAATCTTACGAATATGCTTGTTTACTACGATACGCAAAGAAGCACTTCCTGGGCGAACATGGATGCTGCAAAAGAAGTTAGGGATTTTTTCAAAAACAGAGGATTTACTGTCGTAAATGCCAAAAAACTGCAAAAAGCAATGATAAAAGCAATAGAAAAAAACACATGCGCAAACACTGTAGTCGTAATGTCTCAGGATGTAGTGCCCGACACGGTTGCAGAAAAAGCGTTGCGGGCGGATACGGATAACCATAAAAATTTGAAACTCAAACTCGTAAGTAATAATCCTACGAGCGGAACGCCATATTTCTGTTTGATACGCCAATTTATGAACGCAGGCGGCAGAGTCGTATGGTATGCGGACATACCTTTCTACTATGTGGACGAAAACGGGACACGTAAAACATGGGGAACAAGCGGAAGCGAAGATATTCTCGGGATAAATGCTTGGACAAATCACTCCGATTCGCTGGATACCGTTAATATCACAAATTATTTTTCCGATAATGACGGCAGGCATTGGGGATTGAGCGGCAGGTGGCAAAGCAGAAGGCCCACATATCCCAAGTATCTCAATTCGAACGAGAAAAATTTTAACAGTTTGAACAATGCACTTAACAGCGGTTTTAGCACGATCCTCGCAACGGATTCCAAAGGATATGCGGCAGCGTATTACAGAAATTACGACGTTTCTCATCCTGGTTCGGGCTTTGTAAGAATATTCGATAACTACTGGAATAACCTTTCCATACATAACTTGCAGGACATGTTCAGGGTGGCAACATACGAAACAACTTTTTACCTTCCTTTCAAACACGTTGTTTACTATGACTCGCTTTTCCCCACAAGTTGGGTGGACAAAAACACATCACAGAATATTACGAAATACCTTAGAGACGAAAGTTTCTTTGCACTTGACGCACAACAGCTTCAGGCATTCATGCAGAATGCGATTTTCTATAACAATGAAAACGATGCCGGTAATAACGGCAAGCCGTACTCCTACACCGTTGTCGTTTTTTCTCAGGACGTTGCGCCGGACACGGTTGCCAATATGAAAAAGAAAAACGCAATTATAAGAAGATATATGAACAAAAATACGAAAAACAAAAAATACGGAAAAGGCGGAAACGGACGAGTCGTATGGATCGGGGACATACCGTTTTACTATCAGGGACACTACGACGGAAGCAAAACCAACTGGGGAGATAACGGCTCCCAAAAAATTCTCGGATTCGATGCCGGCGGCGGATCAAGAGACGACGACACACAAGTTACGATAACAAGCGGCGGATCAAACGATTACGGAAACGGAAAGGATTGGGGATTAAAAACCCAATGGAACAGCGTAAGACCGGAAGAGGAAGATTCGTATTTTCTACTTCCTCCTCAACCGCAATACGTAGACGAAGATCTCGCATACTACGACAATATGGGATTTTTCTCAAATTACAGGGAAATTTCCGCATGGTTCAAAAAGTACGGAACAAATAAAAAAGGCGGATTCGTGCGGATATGGGATTACAACATCGGATCTAACGGAGGTATTTCCGGAGGAAATTCGATGCTGAAAGAGTTAAAAAACGTTTCGCTTTACAAATGGCCATGAAAAAGAGAAAAGGATTTGCGCTGATTCTTACCGTAATTTTAATGATGTTTCTTTCGCTTGTTGCATTGCACCTTTTATACAAATTACATGAAGACGCGATAATCGAGGGGAAACTGCAAAATATGATTTCGTCAACATACATAGCGGATGCCGGCATTCAAGACGTTATTGCCAACGTTGAGAAAAACATAAACTGGACACCGTCGAATTGGGGAACAAGTTTTAAAGGAAACCCCGGCAAAGAATTCCCCGCAGGTTCGGGGAACGGCTACAACGTTCCGAACTTTTCGTCAATTTTGCTTCCGCCGGGAACAAACAGAATTATCACGTTCACGGTAAACGGATACTCAAAAAACTATTTGAAAAAGATAACCGTAACAATTTCGGCCACTCGCCTTGCCCCGCTTGGAAACGACGCATACGTAAAAGTAATAAGCGAACAGGATTAAACGGATTACGATATTTCAAATTGTAAAATCCCCGATAGATCGAGGTGTTGTTTCATAAACATTCCGGAATTTAGTACATTAACTTTGTAATAATATACGGAAATATCCAGTTTTTCATTTACCGGAGATTATTCCTCACAATTTTGCGGCAAATTTAAGCCTGGAATTTCTTTTTTATGAGGTTCTCGCCTTTATGTTCGTTGAATTCGAACTGAATCGTAACATGAGATATGCCGTATTTTTTATGTAGTAATTCCGAGATTTGTTTTCTTATAACCTGCGCCTCGCTTACGGGCAAATCGTTTTTTAGCAAAATATGCCCTTCGAACAGAACGGCACCGTCGGAAAGTTGCCACAGATGCACGTGGTGCAAATTTT
>JALSNB010000378.1 GCA_026987225.1 Caldisericaceae bacterium | reverse complement strand
TTAAAATACCGTCTATCATTTTATCCAAAAGAATCACTTCGTTTAAAACCTCTTTGGAATACGGGCCGTACCTGTGTGACAAGCCGTCTATCCCCCACCAATACGCATTGATATAAACGGGAGGCTCTTCGCTCAAAAGTTCCGAAACATGGGCAAACATATCAGACATTGTAAGGTATGGCACTTCTTTAAAACCTCTGTAAATTGCCTTTTCAAAATGCGAGTTGAGATAGTCAATGCGCGTTACAACATAGGAGTTAACGTGCAAATCGGAAAGTTTTTCGGCAACGGTTTCTTTGGGCATGTACCAATTTATATCGATTTTTATTTTGCAACGCTCCGTGTTTGCAGGTTTACCGAAAAGACTGTTAATAAGATAGCCGTACTTTTTAGAATAAAACCTGTATCCCAAAAGTCCGTGCTCTGACGGCGTAAGCCCGCTGGTTATGGAAGGAAGTGCAACAGCCGTTGTGGAAGGAAAAACAGACGTAAGTGCAGCAAACATGCCTTTTTCTTTCAGTTTGTTAAAGGCAGGAAGTTCCGTTTTATCCATAATGGAAGAAATCAAGTTAAAGCCCAACGCATCAATGAGAAGCAGGACTATAAAATCTTTATTTTCAAATAAACCTCTCAGGGGCTCGTTTAGTTGCACGCCGCTTTCACCACCGAAATTTTTCAGCACTGAGTTTGCAATGTTCGCTATACTCAAACCGCCATAAAAAGGAAGAATCAATTTCTCTTTGAAAGAGTTCTTTCGAATCTCGTAAAACGTATTTTCCTTCATCCCTATCTCCTTTCCGCTCAAGCCTTCCGCACATTATAGTGCAAAAATAACCGTTAAGAAATATATCTAATTACTTTACGCAAAGCAGTAATTTCCTTAAGATAGGATCTGGAATCGTATATACTTTCGAACCCTTTTCATACTTGAATGAAAGAAAACATTGCTTAACCAGAGCATTAAGATTATTACTCAACGTTTGATCGCTAATTCCGCCGTAGTTAGTTTCAATATATCTCTTGATATTTGAAAAATTGCTCATTCCGAATGCAACGGCTTTCAGGACATTTTTATAATTTTCAGATCTTCTGCCAAGCTCGTCAAGTTCGACACGGACGAGATTTTCCGCCATTTCAACTGCTTTTTTCAAAGCCCCTCCGTAATCTTTCGAGGAATACACAACATAACCGTAAATAACAAGATAGCCCACCATGCCGTCCAATATATCCACCGCTTTTTCTATTTCCCTCATATCAGGTTTCATCCCTACCTGTTTAAACCCCTTCGTAAGAAAATCTATCGATTGTTCGCGAGCAAACCGCTCAAGATGAATTTCATTTACATATCTGCCATACATCGGGGCTTTCGGGTTATCGAGTTTCAAAAAATCGTGAAGCAAGCCTACTTCAGAACCCGTAATAATAAACTTGATATTTTCAAGATGATCGTATGCATGAGCAAAAATGTTCAGCATGGAATAGCCGCCCACTCCATAAAAACGAAGGTTCTGAGCTTCATCGAGAGCAATAATAAGTTTTTTTCCCACCCTTCCGAGAAGTTCGTTAATCTCGTCGAGTTTCTGATGAATGCTTAAACCCTTTCCATCCGCTTTATGCGAATCCACTTGAATACCGGAAACGCTCACTCTGGTAATATTTTTTAAAACATTCTTCCACTTCCTATTTGCAGTTATTTTATCGAGTGATTCTAAAAAAACCCTATCAAAATAATCCTTATCAATTCTGTTAGTACCTTTCACAAAATTCCTGCAATCCATAAACACATACATTTTCCCCTGCGTTTTTCTCTCCTCTAAAAACACTTGCAAAAGTGATGTTTTGCCAATTCTCCTTATACCGGTAAGCAATATTATTCTTCCGTTTTCTGTGGCTTTTTCAAGTTCGTTTAATTCTCTTTCTCTATCATAGAGATCTTCTCTCTTTCTTTTCGGCTCAAGCGAAAAATACATAGCCACCTCCTTATTATATTTTACTCAACCCCCTTTGAGTTACTCAACCCCATTATAGTAATCTCAGCGGAAAATTAAAAATTGCGACTTTAAGTTTTTGTGGTAATATAAAGAAAAAATCGGAGGTGAGTTTATGAAGTGGGTAACAAGAGAACACGTTCACGTTGACAGGGTGGCATGCCCGTGGCTTATCAAAAGGTTCGTTGATAAAGATGCGGAATTTATTTTCGTGCCGAAAGATACGGATCCGAAGACGATCAAAGAAGGAATACCATTCGACATGCCCGGAGTGGAGTTAGGGCATCACGGCAATAACTGTTCGTTTGACGCAATCGTCGAAAAGTATAATATCACCGATCCTGCGGTAAAAGAAATTCAAAAAATCGTTCACGGTGCGGATACCGATGCACCTGACGCACCGCCCGAATCAAACATGCTGGATATGCTGGCACGTGGCTACAGGATGATATGCAAAGACGATTACGAAACGCTTGAAAAGGAATTTTACCTTTACGATGCGATGTATGCATACTTTTCAAACAAACTAAAAGAGAAGGGTAAATAGCTTAATCGGTTAGTGGAAACCGCTTTTTCAAAAAACGCTCCGCTACAAAAGCAAAGATGAATAACGCTATTGCACTCCACTGATTCGGTGTGAGATGCAAAAAGCGCGTGGGAATATAGCGAACAAATTCCACGGCAAACAGCAAAGGCGAAAACACATATACGAATTTAACAAACATCTCCCCTTTGTAAGTCCTGTGTTTTGCCGCATAGAGCACCACGTACAGAAAAGCGATCCATCCCGCCGCAGAATCCATAAGCTGTGCGGGGAAAAGCGGTTTGTTTAGCATGTAGCATTCGGACTGCGGATTTGTAAACACATTTGCAAAAGGAAAGAAATGCGGCCACCATTTAGGCACCTGAAGGCCATAGCAGCATCCGTTAAAAAAGCATGCAAACTTTCCTATACCGTAGCCTATGCCCACACCCGGCACAACGGTATCCAAAAACGCCCAGAAGTTTATTTTGTAATACCTCAAAACGATGTAAAGCGTGATAAGCCCGCCGAAAGCAGTTCCTTCGAAAGAGAGCCCGCCTTCCCAAATGGCAAGTATATGTTGAGGGTTGGCAATATAATAGGAAAGATTCGGAGAAACAAGGATCCAGAATATACGTGCTCCGATAATTCCGCCTATGATAGTCCATATTGCAATTGTGAGAAACGTATCTTCATCCGTTACATGAAACTTTTCCGCATAGTGCATTGCAATAAGAATACCGGCAATCGTTGCAATCGCCACGATTACACCGTAAGTCCTGATTGTAAAATCGCCTATTTTTATAAAAATCGGATACATACAAAACCTCCCTTAATATAGATCGTCCGCTTCGTTTGCAGGCCGTTTTTTATTGCTCGAGCTAACTTCAGAGAAGAAACTTTCGTCGTATTCCCTCACTCGCATCGCAACTGGCATTGGCACTGCATACCCGAACAGCAATACTTCCTGCGGTTGCAGACTCCTCAAAATCGTTTTCAAATTTCGCCCTCCGCCCGCACCCTGAAAAACGGCATCCATGTCGCGATCGTCCATAAGTTGCATAACAAAACGCGTTCCCACCTGAGAAAGCACCTCGGGATCAATTTCGGATGGCCTCTGATCGATAATAAACAGCGTAACGTTGAACTTTCTCATTTCCCGTGCAATTGTGCCGAAAACGTTCTTTTCTTTTATACTCGTTGACAAAAACTTGTGCGCCTCTTCAATCACTATGGCAATTCTGCTCTTATCCCTTTCCGATTCTTCAAGTTTCGCATATTCGTCATGAATCCTTCGCGTAAGGATATTGGCAACTGCAAAATAAGCAAGCGGATTATTTGCAGACTTACCGGAAAACTGAATAACAACGGAAATTCCGCTTTTTAGCAGTTTCAAAATTTCTTTGATTCCGCTCTCGCTCTCCTCCACATCTTTTAAAAAATCAAGGCTTTTCAGTTTCATAAGATGCCTAATTAGTGCGGAAAGAGCCGAAGGATTTACACCTATTCTTTTTGCTTCGTCTTCCAATTCATTACTCGAAAGTTCTGCCAGGCCGAAAATGTATTTGAGCCACTCACTACCGACTCTTCTGTAAACAAGATAAGCGGTTTCCGCCGACTTTTCGGAGTAGTTCAAAATATGGGCGAGTATTTCAAAATCCTTTGGCATTAAGTCTTTGTAAGGGATCGAGATAAAATTATCAGCATCCTTGTTTTTTGTGGAAACGTCAAAAACTTTCACCTTGTCAGGAAAAAGCGACTTCAAAGATTGCAACTTTTTGCTGCCTTTTTCGGTTTTTGCAAACCGCCCGTATTCGTTGTGCATGTCGAAAATGAGAAGAGATGCGGCATTATTCGATATGAGTCCTGAAAACAAAATTCTCGCAAGAAAAGTTTTTCCCGAACCCGTTATTCCGAAAATCGCATTGTTTCTCATGTAGAGTTTTTCGAGATCCACAAAAATACGTTCGCTTTCCATGGTTAGCGGATGCCCTATATGGAACGGCAAATTACCCACATTTTTGAAAATTTTGTCAAGATCTTCCCCGTCCGCTTTTTTCGCCTCCGAAAAATGCCCGGGTATCGTTTTTATTGAGTGCACGTAATTTGTCGTATGCTCAACCATGAGATACGGAACAACTTTAATCTCGCTGAAAATCACCGATCCGGTAAGCACATCTCTCACCAACGAATCCTGCGGCGGATCAAAAAACACATCTTCGTTCGAACAGGAAATTTTTATATCCTCGACAATGCCGAAATAATCATACAAGCCGCCATGCACAACAATAAAATCCCCTATACGCAGCGCCTCGGTGGAAACATCCGCATTAAGCCTGATTACAAAACCGTCCGTTAAAGAACCTGATTTCAAAAATCCGATCATGGCTTTTCCACCCCCGATATGATCGCACTGAGAGAGAAATAATCGTTTTTAAGAAGCACGGCGATATGCCTCATAACTTTTTTGTACTCTTTTTCCCTGTTTTCCGATGGCAAAAGCGAAAAATACTTGTTCAAAAAGTTTATGACAGCCTCGTCTCGCATCGGTATAACGGATTTGTCAAGCCTGAATAAGAAATTTATAAAAGAGAGATCGTCCGCAAAAATTTTTTCTATTTCGCTGTCCGTTGCGTAATCCAGAGTGGAATGAGTTTCAATTGCATTTGCAGGATACGCTACGAAAAGTTTTTCGTTCTTCAAGCTGCCGAACGGAACGATTTGAAACATCCATTTCATTAGTTCAAACACTTGCGGCTCTTCGTTTTCCAGCTCGGTAATGGATTTACCGTAAGCAATCGGCAATCTGCCGGGGATCTTGCTGTCTATCGCATGAGAAACAACAATGCAATAAATAGGATGCTGAGTTTTAACAATACTACCTATGGGAGGCAATTTCCCTCTTTTTCCCTCCGCCAAAAGAAGTCCCGGTTGAACAATTATAATTTCTCCTAACATACCGATATTATATCATTTTACAAAAAATAGTATAATAGGAAGAAAACAAGGTAGGAGGTGCATCATAAAAATAATAGACGGAAACAGAATAGCAATGGAATTGGAAGGAGCGCTTACGGAAGAAATAAAGTTTGTTAAAGGAAAAGGAGTAAACCCGGCGCTCACAATCATTCAAATCGGAGAGAACAAGGCAAGCCTTGCCTACGCAAGAAGCATCAGAAAAAGGGCGGAAAAACTCGGAATATACGCCGAGCACTACAAAATGCCGGAAGAAACGAGCGAAAGCGAACTGCTCACAACGATAGGAAGGCTCAACGACAGAAAAGAGATAAACGGCATACTTCTGGAACTCCCCCTTCCGAAAAGAATCGATCCGAAAACGGTTTTAAACGCAATCAGCCCGTTAAAGGACATAGACGGGTTTCATCCGATAAACATGGGTAAACTGCTGGAAGGTAATCCTACTTTCATTCCGGCAACGGCACAGAGCATTATGGAAGCAATACGCCATACAACCGAAATCGACGGGAAAACGGCGGTGGTAATCGGAAGGAGCAATATCGTAGGAAAACCAGTTGCCCTGCTTCTGCTCAAAGAAAATGCAACCGTAACGATTTGCCACTCTCACACAAAAAATATCCAAAAGGTTGCACAGACTGCGGACA
>JALSNB010000377.1 GCA_026987225.1 Caldisericaceae bacterium | reverse complement strand
CAAGTGGAAAGCTTTGACTAAAATAATAAATCCCCGTTTGCAAATATTCAAAAGCAGGCTAAAATTTTATAAGAGATAAGAATGAAAAAAGCGGTAAAAATATTCGTGTTATTTATTCTTATTGCTGCGCTTGCTTTTCTTAACGGCATCGGTTATCGTGCTTATGCGGCAGGGAATGGAAATTCTTCTGATGCCGTGATGCCGTATCAAGAAGCGACAAATTTTGCAAATGTTTATAATTTGCTTATTAATAACGCAAAAGTTTATTATCTTCTGAGAGATACGGCAAATATGTATGGCAATATACTTATTACGTCACGAGTATATAAGGAGTTGTTAAACGGGGAATTGCATGGGAATTTCGGCGGAGGACCTTTGCCTGAAGGAATCAACCCTAAATTTTACAACAATATTCCGTAAGCGGTTCGCTTGCTTCGCGGGAAATGGATTCTTACGGGTCTTACACGAGCTGTGATTGGATCTATGTTTCAATAAACCGGACACCGGCAAGTTCTCCTTTAACGGTTGTTATTTATGATAATACCGCTCTCTGTCCGGTTGTTTCACGTTCCGGTACGAATAATTCGATTTCCGTATGGGCTTCCATTAAAGAATCTCATTATTATTCCGTGTTTATATTTAATGATGGCAGTAGAGGCAGTAGAGACAGAATTTCTTACTATGGAAAGATAGTGCTTTCTCAAAAATGAGTTTTAAAATCAAAACTTGTGCTTGATTTATAAAAAATTGCAGAATTTAAAGTGAATTTGTCCGGAAAGAATCGATACACTTAACCATTTTTGAAAAAACTTTTCTTATATGCACGTGGAACTTTGGCTCAAAACTTGTTTGAAGTATTGTTTCGGAGTATTATTTACGCCCTGAATTTATTTGCTGATCGCATGGGTATATTCCGGTAAACTACTGGATTTGAATGTGATTAATGGATTACTTTTGGAAAATTCGATACTTCCGCTTGAAAATACAGGCGGCGCCTCGATGGGGGGCGCCGCAATAGATTGCTTTATTCTTCGGCTTCTTCCATTACTTTCTTTGATTGAATCGCTTCCAAAACACGTTCGGGCGTGTAAGGAGACTTGTGAAGCCTGATGCCCAATGCGTCATAGAGCGCATTTCCTATTGCAGGAATCGGGCCGTTTATGTTTATTTCCGCAACGGATTTTGCCCCGTAGGGGCCGCTTGGTTCGTAAGTTTCCGCAACGATTGTTACGATTTCAGGCAAATCTCTTGTTGACGGGATTTTATAATCCATAAAGTTGGGGTTCATCATTCTGCCTGAACCGGAGAAAACGTATTCTTCGGTAAGCGCATATCCCAATCCGTTGACAAGGGCACCGATGATTTGCCCTTTCACTAATTCGGGGTTTATCGGCACGCCGCAGTCCACTGCCGCAACGTATTTTATCGGTTTTATGACGCCGGTTTCTTCATCTACTTCTATTTCTACGAAGTGTGCGGCAAACGGAGGCGGTGAATACGGTGATACGAACGATCCGATTGCTCCGATCTGGTGCTGATTTTTTACGTAAAGCGTTTGGTATGCAATTTCCGAAAGGCTTACACTCTTGCCACTCCTCAGGCTCTTTACTTTTCCGTCTTCCAGAACGAAATCTTTTGTGTCCATTTCTCCGAATATCTCTTTTGCAACTTCAAGGATTTGATCTCTTACTTTCAGTGCCGCTTTAAGCACTGCACCGCCCGAAACGAATGTTCCGCTTGATGCGTAAGCGCCAACGTCGAACGGCGTCATATCCGTGTCTGATGCATAGACAATAACCTGTTCGGGCTTTATGCCCAGAGTTTCCGCAACGATTTGAGATGCAACCGTGTCAAGCCCTGTTCCGATATCCGTTCCGCCGTAAAGGAGGTTAAACGAACCGTCTTCGTTCATTTTCAGTGAGGCCGCTCCCATATCGATAAGGGGGATACCCGAGCCTTGCATATGAATGGACATTCCGACGCCTCTTACTTTGTGCCCGTTTCTTTTCGGCCTTCCGTGCTTTTCGAACCAACCGATTTCTTTTGC
>JALSNB010000376.1 GCA_026987225.1 Caldisericaceae bacterium | reverse complement strand
TGTTTTGTACCGAATCCTCCGCCTATCCTCGGTTTGATTACACGAATTTTCTGCACCGGAATGCCGAGAGCCTGTGCAACGATTCTTCTCACGTGGAACGGTACCTGTGTCGAAGTGCGTATCACAAGCCTCCCGTATTCGTCAAGATACGTGATTGTTACGTGCGGTTCTATAGGCGTATGCTGTGCGTATTGCGTTTCGAAAACGTTTTCTACGACAACATCCGATTCTTCAAAGCCTTTCTCCACATTGCCGACTTTCATTTCGATATGTGCGGCAAGGTTTCTTTTCGGGTCGTATGCGCCTGTAATTTCCGGTTCGTCATGTATAATAGGCGCGCCTTCCTTAATCGCTTCTTCAGGATCGAAAACGGCCGGCAAAACTTTGTATTTGACTTTTATAAGTTTTAACGCTTCCGCCGCTTGCTCTTCGGTTTCCGCTGCAACTGCCGCAACCCTGTCGCCTACAAACCTCATCTTTTTGTCAAACATATAAGTGTCGTAAGGCGAAGGTTCCGGCCATCCCTGCCCTGCCGTGGTGTGTATGATGCGGGGCGTGTTTTTGTAAGTAAGAACCATTTTCACGCCGGGATATTTTTCAGCCTCGCTCGTGTCTATATCTTCCACAATTGCATGTGCGTGAGGAGAATATAAAATTTTTATCTGAAGAGTATTCGGAAAGCTTACGTCATCAACAAATAACGGTTGCCCGGCTGCAAGGGCGAATGCATCGTTTTTATCGACTTTCTTGCCAATTACCTTGAAATTACTCATTCTTATCCCCCTCCTTTAATAGTTTTACGGCAAATTTTACGGATTCTATCTGCTGAACGTATCCCGTGCATCTGCAGAGGTTTCCGTCAAGTGCCTTTTTAATGTCTTCGTCAGTCGGGTTAGGGTTTTTCTTTAGCAGCGCATAGGCTGACAGAATCGCACCTGGAGTGCAGAATCCGCACTGAACGGCTCCTTTTTCAACAAAAGCTTTCTGAAGAGGATGGGGGTTGTTCAAATCTCCTATCCCTTTTATCGTTGTAATTTCCGCTCCGTTTACTTTTGCCGCAAGGATCGTGCAGCTTGTGTGCGGCGTTCCGTCGATCAGCACCGTGCAGGCGCCACACGTTCCGAGATAGCAGTTACCCTTTATTTCGGTGTATCCGTTTCTTCTCAAAACATCCAGAAGAACCTCTCCGGGATGTATATCAAATTCTTCTTTTTTCCCGTTTATAATGTAATGTACTTTCATCTTAGCCCTCCATTGCCTCTAATAGCATTCTTTTTGCAAAGACACCGGAAATATGAGCCCTGTATTCTTTTGATGCCCTGTAATCTTTGCCCACGTCAACATTGGACTCCACAAAATTTCCGAATTCTTCGGCAAGCTCTTCGCTGAGTTCTTTGCCGTTCAAAAATTCCGTCGCTTCGCCGAATAAATATGCCGGTTTAGGCCTTGCCCCCACGACAAAAGTAGAATTTACGATCTTTTTGCCGTCGAGTTTTAACAACATGCCCGCATTGAGCAGTGCGATGTCTGTTGCATTCCTTACAAACCGTTTCATTGAAAAGAAGTAAGAAGAATCAAAATCGTTCAGTATAATCTCTTTTATAATTCTCTCTTTTATCAGGCTTCTGAAATTTCCTTTGTAAAAATCCGCAATTGAAAGTTCTTCGTCCCATTCTCCATCCGATAGCACGACCTTTGCATTCAGAGTAAGGAGCAGCGTAACAATATCCGAATAGGGTTCTCTTTTCCCCAATGCTCCCCCGAATGTGATCTGGTTTCTCAAAAGTTCCGTTGCGATTCCTCCCAACAGTTCTTTAACCTTTCCTCCGAAGTAGTCTTTGATCGCCTCGGAATTTTCTGCAAATGATAGCGTGCTTAACGCACCGATTTTTATGCCTTCATCCGTTTTTTTAACATATTTAAGACCTAACTTGTCCAAAAAAATAAGATGTTTTATCCTTGTGCTTGGTAGAGTGGAGATATCTAAGCCACCGCCAACAACTTCGCTGCCTTCTTTGTCTTTTCTCAAGAGACCGACGGCTTCCTGAATAGACTCCGGATAATACACATCTTCAACGCCCTTTAGCTTAAGCATAAGCCCTCCTTCCTTCTTTTGTATTTTGTTAAGATATAATATAATAATGTCAAAAAAAATCAAGGAGGCGAGATGAAGCTCATAGGAAATGCGGAAATCTTAACGTTGGGAAGTAAAGGATTCATTCATGACGGAGCAATTGCAATTGACGGAGAAACCATAAAAGAAATCGGCCAAACCGAAGAATTGAGAAATAAATATCCTGATGCCGAATTTATTAATGCGGAACACAGACTCGTTATGCCCGGTTTTCTAAATGCACATATGCACCTTTACAGCACATTTGCAAGGGGTATGGGGCTTAAAGGAGAACCGCCTAAAACTTTCGGGGAGATTCTTAAAAAACTCTGGTGGAAATTGGATAAAAACCTTACAACAAAAGAAGAGCTGTATTACAGTGCGATGGTTCCGCTCATCGAAGGCATAAAAAGCGGGACAACGGCTATCTTGGATCACCACGCTTCGTTCGGCTTGATTGACGGAAGCCTTGATATTATTGAAAAGGCGGCGCTGGATGCCGGTGTGCGATCCGTTTTGTGCTACGAAACGTCGGATAGGTGGGGAAAAGAAGCGCGAGACGCTTCGATTCGTGAGAACGTGCGTTTTATTATGAAGAAGAAAAAGGATGTTATTACCGAACCCGAAACGCTTACTGCGGCGACCTTCGGTATGCATGCTTCGCTTACGTTGTCTGACGAAACGCTTGAAATGAGTAAATCCGAAGCTGAAAGGCTCGGGGTAGGTTTCCATATTCATGTTGCCGAAGGTGAAGAGGATGTCGAAGATTCTTTGAAAAAAAGCGGTGTGCGTGTCGTGGAGAGGCTGAAGAAATTCGGGATTTTGGGCGACAAAACGCTTGCAATTCACTGCATCCATATAAACGAAAAGGAAATCGATATTTTGAAAGAAACAAATACGATGGTTGTGCACAATCCCGAATCGAATATGAATAATGCGGTAGGTGTGGCTCCTATTCTGGAATTCTTCAAAAAAGGAATTCTTACCGGTATCGGAACTGACGGATACACGCCTTCGATGTTCGAATCCGTAAAAGTTGCCTACATTTTGCCGAAACTTCACTACAAAGACCCGCGTGTCGGTGGCGGTGAGTCGCAGAAGATGCTTTTTGAGAACAACAGAAAAATTTTTGCGAAGTTTTTTGACAAGCCCGTCGGTGTTATAGAAGAAGGCGCATACGCCGATATTATTATTCTTGACTACTATCCTCCGACTCCGTTCAATGCGGATAACGCTTTTTA
Source organism: Caldisericaceae bacterium (assembly GCA_026987225.1). GTDB lineage: Bacteria > Caldisericota > Caldisericia > Caldisericales > Caldisericaceae > S016-85. Next base: position 636 of record JALSNB010000376.1, on the reverse strand, counting down.
CCATTTGATTTTCGGTATGCGTGACAATCTGGTAAATACGACGATAATAAACGGGCGCATTGTAATGAAAGACAGAAAACTCCTCAACATAGACGAGGAAAAGATTATGGCGAAATCCAGGGAAGTTGCAAAGAAATTCTGGGAGAAGATGCAAAATGACTAAAAAACTTTCTACGAGCGATCTCGGTGAAATAATCGATGTTGCAAGAGGCCTGAAAAAAGGGGATTTATTAATAAAAAACGGCAAAATCGTCAACGTGTTTAACGAAACCGTAGAAGACGGTGACGTGCTGATTCACAAAGGGGTAGTTGTAGGTGTCGGAAAATACGATGATGCCGAGAACGTAATAGATGCGAAAGGCGCTTTCGTATCACCCGCTTTTACGGATGCGCATCTTCACATAGAAAGCACGATGTCCATACCGCCGGAGTTTGCGCGTGCCGTTCTTCCTCTCGGAACGACAACGGCCGTTGTTGATCCGCACGAAATTGCAAATGTAGCCGGTATTCCGGGCATTCAGTTTATGATAAATTCTTCGGAAAATTTACCGATGGATATTTATTTTATGCTGTCAAGCTGCGTGCCCGCAACTCCGCTTGAAACGTCAGGCGCCCGTCTGTATGCGGAAGATCTTG
>JALSNB010000375.1 GCA_026987225.1 Caldisericaceae bacterium | reverse complement strand
ACACCGTTTTGCTCTATACGTTTGAGTCCCTCGAAAAGCCCTATGCCAAAATCTTTATGCACAACGTAATCACCCACGGAAAGCTCTTCTATACTTGAAATTTCTTTACTAAAAACAACCTTTTTATACGTTTTGCCGATTTTGTAATGAGGGAAAAGCTCTCTATCCGTTAAAATGAGGTAATTATCCGTTTCTATTCCCTTTTCCAGAAAACCGTTAACAAGATAAACGCCTTTTTTGTCAGAAATATTTGCCTCCGGTACAATATCGTAAAGAGACAAAAGTTCCTTGACACGATCAAATTGCTGCGAAACGATCAGTACGCTTTTTTCTTTCAGAGTGCTTAAAATAATTTCCTTAAACGAATACAGAGCGGTGAAATTCTCCGGAATTTCTTTTATATCAAGATCTATTGAATTTTCGGACGGAAGGCCTTCAAAAAAGATACGTTTTCCCTGCTTTAAAAAATTCGCCGCTTCTTCGGCTTTACCGATATTCAGAGGCACAATCTCTTTTGCCTCGACACTCTTTTCGTAGGTCTCTTTTGTTTCTTTAAGGAAACGCTCGAAGTTAACATCACCGTAAAAAATCTTTACAAACTGATCCGAAAAATCAACGAGAGACGGATAACCCAACTTTCCTTTATTAAAAAGATAGAAAGGATAGTAATTCACTCCGATATTTCCGAATTCTCTCATTTTTTCCATATCCGACATAACGGAATCCCACAGATACGCATCCTTTTTACTTACCTTGCCCTTCATAACGGAGCGGATTTTCTCTATGTCTTGTTCGGAAAGCTTAAAATACGAAATCGGGTAAATATTAACATTTTTCAAACTACCTACGGAACGCATCGTTTCAAGGTCTATATATTTGATTTTCTCAACCGTATCTTCGTCGAAATCAATGCGCAAAGGATTTTCACCTAAAGGAGGATAAAAATCGACAATATCGCCCTTTACCGAAAATTCACCCTTGTCGGAAATTTCCTTTACCCTGTTATATCCGAAAGCGGATAATGTATTTATCAGTTTGGTTTCACCGATTTTCTCTCCTACTTCAATTGAAAAACCGCCTACTCTGTCAGCAGGCAGAATAAAGTCGAACAATCCTTTCAAAGAGCTTATCACTATCTTACTATCATCGTTATAAAAACGTTCCAAAAACTTAATCTTTCGATACACATCTTCAAAGCTCACGACATCGTTTTCATAGGGGTAAATACCAAATTCCGGATTTAACAAACTGTTATCCGCTATTTTGCTCAAAATTAAGGCCTCTTCCTTGCTATCCGTGATAATAAGAATTTTCTTTCCGGATAGCTCAGACAAAACGGCGTTCAGCAAAACGCCGCTCGACGGGAAAAGGTAAACATCCTCGTCACTTGAGAGCTTTCTTTTAAGGAAAGATATATCCTGCTTAAAAAGCTGTTTTAATTTAATCCGAAACATCTCGCTTTTTTCTGTTAAAAATATTCTGTGCCCGCTCCAGCCCAAAGAATATTATATCCTCAACGGCATCGGCGGCATCAATTACGGATTCGTTAAAAACAGGCAGTTCGTTTTTACCAAATTTCGAAAGAACATAATCGACAACGTCCTCTTTACTTTCAGGACGCCCTATGCCAACCCTCACCCTTATAAAAGACGGGCCGATAAGAGAAATAATAGAGTACAAACCCTTATGCCCTCCGTCACCGCCGCCTTTTTTCACCCTTACGGTGCCAAGCGGCAAATCAAGGTCATCATGCACAACGATTATATTATCGTCAGGTAAGTTAAACGCATCTCTCAGCGGTTTCACCGCCCTGCCGGAGAGATTCATATACGTAAGCGGTTTTGAAAGCACCACATTTTGCACAATACCGTTTTTCTTTACGACGCCTTTTCCGAAAAACGACTGGTATTTTATCGTCCGCAGAGGGATATGCCACCTGTTTGAAAGCTCGTCAACCACAACAAAGCCTGCATTGTGCCGACTGCCTTCAAATTCATCACCGACATTTCCTAATCCAACAATGAGAAACATTTTTTCACCTCTTTCATTCAAATTATTCTACAAATTTAACGGTTTATTGCAAGAAAGGAAAAACTGCATAAAATAGAAATAGTAAATTCAAATTATGGGAGGTAGATATGGGTTCGTTAATACTTTGGCTTTTGCTCTTAATCGTAGTCATTGTCATTGCCTCAAAGAGCGTGATCATAGTTAAACAGGCTACCGCGGCTATCGTGGAAAGGCTCGGACAATTTTCAAGAAAGTTAGGGCCGGGACTGCACGTAATTACACCGTTCATAGAATCCGTAAGAAAGGTCGTTGATTTGAGGGAACAGGTATGGGATTATCCTTCGCAGGAGATCATTACAAAGGATAACGTAGTGGTAAAGATAGACAATGTAATGTATTATATGATTACCGATCCCGTAAAATCCGTTTATGAAGTTCAAAACGTGGATCAGGCAATTTTGAAACTTTCGCAAACTGCAATAAGAAATATCTGCGGAAACCTTACGCTTGACGAGCTACTCACGTCCAGAGAAAGAGTAAATGAAATACTGAGAAAAGATTTGGACAAAGCAACGGATCCGTGGGGTATAAAAGTTACACGTGTCGAACTCAAGGCAATAAATCCGCCGCCTGAAATTCAGGAAGCAATGACGAAGCAGATGAAGGCGGAAAGAGATAAAAGGGCAATGGTGCTTGAAGCGGAAGGAGTGAAACAATCCGCAATACTCAAAGCGGAAGGAGAAAAACAAGCAAAAATCCTTTCCGCAGAGGGCGATAAACAGGCAAAGATTTTACAGGCAGAAGGAGAAGCCCAGGCAACCCTTACAATAGCACAGGCAAAAGCAAAAGCGGTAGAAGTTTACTTTAACGGCATTCATCAGGGGAACCCGACAAAAGACGTTATTGCCGTGCAATACATGGATACGTTAAACAAAATGGCAAACGGAACCGCAACAAAAATATTCCTCCCTTACGAATCATCGGCCCTGCTCGGTTCTCTCGGTGCAATAAAGGAAATATTTGTAAACGGTTCTACAAATAAAAAGAGCAAATGAAAAGGAAAAGCGCAGGAAAAGAAATAGCGGCACTGCTATTTGCAATCATACTGATTCTTTCGGGTATTTTGTATATTCGTTACCATGCCGAAGTCGCACCGGAAAAAACAACGGTTCGCTTGTATTATTACGACCCTGTCTCTTTGGAACTTGTTCCGCAAAACGTCTCAGTGAACCTTCCGTCCGATGAAACGCTAAAGGTTAAAGCAATAGTGGAAGAGTTAAAACAACCCGGGCCGAACAGTAGCTTGTTTCCGTTGCTGAATAAAGAAGCCAAAGTAAATTCAATAAGCATTAATAACGGCATATGCACGCTGGACTTAAACGATGCGGCAACAAACATAACACCGTTAAGCGTGAGAAAAGAGGCAATCAGAGTATTCGGTATAGTAAACACACTCACCGAACTGAAAGGAATAAACGCCGTTCAATTTACAATAGACGGCAAAAAGAAAAAATATTTTTCTCATTACATCGAAATAGACAAACCGCTCACTCATCTTTCCTCCGCATTGCCTAACGGTAAAAAGGTAAATCTGTATTTTGCCTCACCGGATTTCAGCACTTTACTAATCGAACGTAGAGAAATCGTTTCTTCCCAAAATCCTACAACGCTTGGAAAAGAAATCATAAGGGAACTTCTGTTCGGATCCGTTGAAGGGCTAAAAAACATTTTTCCCGAAGGCGTAAAGATTAATGACTTTTATATAAAATCAGGCGGTATAGGTGTTGTTGATTTTGATAACTCCATTCTGAAACACCATCTCGGCTCGCAGGGAGAGCAGCTTCTTGTGATGTCACTTGTCAACTCGCTTACCGAACTACCGGACATACAATCAGTTCGAATTCTTATCAACGGAAAAGAGATAGACACTTTGTTCGGCAGCGTCGATACGTCCGTACCCATTCAAAGATTTTTTGGTATCACTCAGGATAAAAGCGTTATTATTCCTTATTATATATATTCGGTAAACGGAAAAGAATTTTTCTGCCCCAAAGTGGAAACCGTGCAAAGCGGTAAAAATCGCATAGAAGCCCTATTTGAGGCATTAAAAAACCCGCCTGAAGGAATGAAAAGCTATATCGCAAAATCCGTTGAACTCATATCGTACAAAATGTCACCCGAAACTTCAACCGTTACATTAAAATTGGACTTTGATGACGAAAATGCGGACAGCATCAATAAAGCAGAAAAGGAAATTGCGTTTTCCTTTACCGAAATCCCGAATATCACCCGTGTGGAAATCATAAACAACGGAAAGAAAGAGGTAATTTCACGATGAGAAAAAAGCAAACTATATATACAGCCGATTTTGTATACGTCGGAAAAACCCATAAAGAAAAATACTCCGTTGCGGTGGAAGACGGCATTATCCTTGAATCGGGCAAGCGTGAAGTAATAAAAGAACAATTTCCCTACGCAAAAGAAGTAAGATTTCGTGATGCGGCAATTTATCCGGGATTTATAGACTCGCACCTTCATTTGAATAAAATCGCATTAACACTGACAAAAATAAATGCAGAGCAAATAGAATCGTTCGATGCGCTCATAAAAAAAATTAACGAGGACAAATACCCGATTTCTTCAGTATATAACCTTGATTTCAACAAAATATCCAAAAGTCAATGGAAGACACTCTTCGAGCTCAAAAAACCGCTTTTCATCCAAAGCACGGACGAGCATTCCGTATTCGTTAACAAAGCATTGATAAAAGAAAAGAACATAGAAATCAAAGAAACCAACGGAGGAGAAATCGTAAAGGAAAAGGGGCAATTTATAGGGATTTTAAAAGACAATGCAATAAAAAACGTTGAATTTTTACTACACGAAGTAGCCGGTGCCGATGCACTCGAAAAAGCTGAAAACTTATTACTGCAGAACGGCATAGTTGCGGCAACAAATTTTGATTACAACCTGTTCGACGTTCTGAAAAGCAGAGAAAGCAGGGTCAGAATTTTCCAGGGAATTCGCTGCGACAAAACCGACGAAGCAGTAGAAAACAAATTAAAAACCGGTTCTGGAAATGATTATTTCAGAATAGGCCCTGTAAAATGCTTTTTGGACGGCTCTCTCGGCTCGCAAACGGCACTCATGGAAGAAGGCATTATGAAAGGACTTCTCACTATGCCGGAAGAAGAATTTTACAGAATCGTTGAAAAGGCAAATAAAAATAATTTGCAAATAGCCGTTCACGCAATAGGAAGCAGAGCTGTGCACATTGCACTAAAAGCATTTAAAAATAGCGGAATAACATCTATGAGAAACAGAATAGAGCATTTTCAATTTCTCAGCGAAAAAGATTTACCCCTAATGAAAGAAACGGATTTTATTGCTTCGATGCAACCCGTTCATTTTTCTGACGACAAAGAACTATTAGAAAAATACATAGGGAAATATAAATATGCGTATCCGTGGAAAAAAGTAATTCAATCTGGAAAAGTTCTTTCGTTCGGATCGGATGCTCCGGTAGCATCTCTTTCCGTAATTAAAGGAATAGAAACCGCAGTAAAAAGAAAAGAAGGAGGAATAAAACCGGACGATGCAATAATTGCATATACCGAAGGAAGCGCACGAGCAAATTTCTACGAGAAGAAAGGGGGAAGGATAGTAAGAGGGCTGAATGCCGATTTTACCGTATTAAACAAAAAACTTTCGGAAGAGGAAGACTTTAATAATATTAGAGTAATCGCAACAATCGTAGGAGGGGAAATGGTATGGACAGCGTAGAGATAAAAATTATCGGATCGATTCTGAAGGACAGATTTCTTTTGCTTAACGCAATAAAAGCGGGGCTGTCAAAAGAACTGTTCGAAGAAAACGAACAACGTGTGCTTGTTGATTACATCATCAAAAATTATTCGAAAGATAGCGATGTAACGGATATCGACATGATGAAATTAAAGCTAACGGAACAGGGCATATACACACAGAAAGTGGAACAGCTCATATCCGAGAGCGAAAAAGTTGAACCGATATCCCTCGAGGCTCTTTACAGCTATATGGAAATATTAAAGAGAAGAAAAGCCGAAAAAGAACTTGCAATGATAAGCGAACAGATAAAAGAATACATAGAGAGCCAATACAAAAAAGAAGATTTAACCGAGTTTGCAGGAAATATCATAAATAACATAAGAAA
>JALSNB010000374.1 GCA_026987225.1 Caldisericaceae bacterium | reverse complement strand
CCTAACTCCGTAACCGTAAAGGACGGAATTGCAAGTGCTGTTTTTGATGCAAAAATTGATCTAACATTAAAAGCAGCGAAAGTTGAAGACCTTCCGTTTATGAAGGGTATGCTAAATTATTTAAACTCTAAAAAATCAATAGCTTCCGGGACTCAAATTGAAGCAGCAAATAATCTGATAGATGACTGGAAATTAGAACTTAAGGATTATATCGGTAAACCGGAACCTACAACTTATGGAACATATAAAATCACAGCAAATCTGAAAAAGGACGGCACAATAGATGAAAACAGTGTAAAGCTATATATCAGCGAACCATCTTCAACAGATAAGGGAGATGCATTCTACCCGGTTCCTTCACCAATGCTTGAAACTGCCGAAAAGATGGAAAAAGAAGGCGAAAAGGCAATGGAAAATGTATTCAAGAAAGCAGAAAATCAAAACGGATCTTCTGCTAACGAGAAAGGAAATTCATAGGAGGGTATGATGAAGTCAAAAATTATAATTTTGGTTTTAGCAATTTTTATAGCAACCTCATTCCTTGCCGGATGTGGGGAAAAAACAAGCATTAAGGTTCCGGACCAATCTATCCCTTTCCTTACTCTAACTCCGGAAAATGTTAATGGCAAAGAGATCAAAAAAGCTTACCTTAACTTCTGGGATTTAAAGAAAGGAAAGATTATTAAAACCGATAAAGTTGTTTACAGTATAACGAATGAAGATAACCCGAATCTGATTTCATCATTTGATTTTGCCCCCGGATATGCTCCTCTTTACTGGGATGGCACGGATCATATCATTCTCTCGGATGTCGCTAAAATTCAGGCAAATGTTTATCGGCACACCGAAACCTTAAAGTTGCCCGAAGGGCTCAACTGTTTTCAGTACGGAAATTGCATAATTTTCGGAAAAGATGCAGAAATAGTAAAAATTACAACAACAGACAAGAATGAATGCAAATACGAGATAAAGGTGTGGAATGGCAGTGAGTACGTTGATACGGGAAAAGAAATAAATTTCAGTGCTCATCGGTTCTCGGATAAGTATGGTAAGGAATTTCACTGTAATCCTGCCGCTATTAGCAAATACGGTAATAATTTGTACATTCTTCTGTCAGGCCCGTATAGTTTGCAGACCGGGATAAGGCTTTGTCTCTGTACGGAAGATTTAAAAGACGGTTCGAATAAATGGGCCAACCTTTACGTAGGTGGTTCTCCTTCGGCCCCTCCATGTCCGAGGGATATCATATCGGTTAAGGACAAATTCTATTTATTGAATAACGAAATTATCAGTGCAAAAAAGGATAATAAGGAAATTACGGAGTTTGAAAAATGTATAAAGAAAATAAAGGAAAAATTTCTGCCTGCCGAATCCGAAACGGAAGTTGCGCGCTGGGAATGTCCCGTTGGAAATTATAATAACATTGTGTTTGTCAGCTTTGATATCAGTGATACCGTTAAGGGTAACAGAAAATACGTGTGTGCAATAGAGAGTGGTAAACTTTTGGGTGTGCTTTATCAAATGAATGACAATAATTCGCCAGATGGCAATTGTACAATCGAAGTAATGAATGAAGACGGAAAAACCGTTGCAAAGTATTCCGCAGAGAAAGGAACGCAGTGTGTATTTCCACGAACAAACGGAGGGATATAAAAGCGTGTGCTGGGAAAAGCTTGTAATTTCTTATCGGTTAAGGTTCGATATAGGCAAAGTATAGCAAACAGCCTATCACCAAAGCTGCATTTATGGAGGTAACGAAATATATGAGGATAGCGGAAGGGAGATATCAGACCGTAACGCAAGTGAAGGTATTCAGCCCCCGTAATTATCAATATTAAAGAGGTCGACAGTTTTCATTTACCGGAAGACAGAATGATTCGTTTCGATAGTGCAAGATACGAATTGCTTTTTCAGGATCTAAGCATGGATACATTCCCCGCCTTTGTTTGCAAATATTCAAAAACAAACTAAAATCTTAAGGAGGTAGATCGGAAAATATGCGAGACAAGCAAAAAAGCAATGGCAGCAGATTTGGAAGAATTGTTCTTATTTTGTTCTTTATTTCGGGTATTCTGTGGATGATTTATTCTTCATTGAACGTTTCGTACAAAGCCAATTTGAATAAAAACGCCGAAACAATTGGGATTGATAATACACAAAATATTTCTCCGGATACGGGTGCGGATTACAAGATTATCGCAATCTCGATCGCTCCGGATAAAAAAGGTGTTTTTTATGCCATTTCTTCCGATGGTAAAATACTTGTCTCGCATAACTCCGGCAAAAAATTCGAGATAATTAAAGATACGGGTATACATTGTTCGACGGATAGTTCCGTACCTCAATGTAGGATATTAACAAAAGAAAACGGAAATGTTTATCTTTTTTTAAGCGGTTTTTCATATTCGATTATAGGATATGGTAAAAACTACGGGTTATCATGGTATTTTAAAAAAGTTAATTTTCTCGTATCCGATATATTCACAATCCGCAACAATCAAATTCTGTATTTTAGTGTTCCGTCCGAATATACCGGAAATCTCTATATAAAAGGGTTCGATTTTAACCGAAATAGGTTTGTTAATGTTACCAATCTCGATTCATCTGTGGAGCTCGTTGGTGATTATAATGTATATCCTGTTAAAGAGTACGACAATTATATTTATTTTTCTCTGTCAGACAACGTCGGACGATTTGCAAAAGAAGAATTTACAGTCGATAAAAACGGAAATTTACATTGTAATGGAAACACGAAGGAAGAGTTGTTTAAAGCTTACATGCTTTCTCAAATTAAGGATTTTTGCAAAATATCAACCGATGCTTTTTTGATTGCAACGAGAGAAGGTATATATATACTGGATTTGAACAAAAATACGTTGATTTCTGCAAACAGAGTAGTCATACAATCGAAAGTTTTTATAAATTCCAAAAATTTGTTTCTGCATCCTGTAAAATTGATCCGGGACAACAGAGACAAGGTAACATTTATGCTAACAAAATATAATGGTATTATGGTCGGTAAGTTTGTAGGGAAAAAATTCTATTGGTTTCCTTTAAAACGGTTTTATGTAAGAACTTTTTCATCTTATGACTTAAAGAAATTCAAAATAATTTCTCCTAATGACAAGGTTTTATTGATGGGATCGTATTTTTGGGACATGTATGAAACGGGATCAGTTAAATGCTATGATTTCAGTATTTCGTACAATCCTTTTTATGTTTTGATTGCGACAGACAGAGGTTTGGTTAGACTGGATTTGAAATTTTAAAAATCTTCTTGACAAATCGAATGTTTGACAAACAAAAAATGTAGGACATAAAAGGATGAAAATGCCAGTAAAAATCATCTGCAAAAATAAAGAAATGATAAAATGACGGTAAAAGGAAACTCTAAATTATTTTTGTGTTAAACTATAAATACAGGTAGGATTTTGTCTCTGCCCGTTTGCAGAGTAAAAAGAAAAAGAGGTTTGCAAATAAAATTTCCGTTGTTTGTTCCTACGTTCGTAAATGATTTTTATGGGAGCATGCATGTTTAATTTTAATGAATATTTTTTGATTTTTAAATTTGCTTTATAATTTATCTGAAATGATAAGATATTTTTTTGCGGCGAATTATAAAAAACGGAGGGTATGAATGAAAGATCAGGGCGGTGTTATGATGCATGAAAACATTAATAAATTTTATTACGAAGTTGTGATAAAGGTTTTAAGCGGTGTATATGAAAAACATAACTGAAAATAAAGCTGTTTTAACCGTAGTGCTTGTTTGTGTAATTATTTTGTTTGCAGGCACCACTTTGTTCGTACGGAAAAATCATGTCAAAACTTTTGTATTTACGGGAAAGAGCTCTCATTGGTCGGCCGAATATGTTTGTAAGGGTAATTCCGAAAATAAAATGCACAAAAGCTCTCATGAGACGGCGGAAGAGACTTTGAAGATATGCTACAACACAAACTCTGAGATTCGTGATGTCGATATTTCGTTGGAATATCCGCTCGGTAAGTCGGAGTTTAAAAGAGACAGCCTTGACTTTTCGAAATTCCGGTGTGTAAAATTTCATACGTATGACAGATTTAGTAATAATTTTATCGAAGATAATCTGAATAATCAAAAAGATCTGATACTAATCATAAAGTGGAACGGCCTTATGAAAGAGCGAATTATTTTAAAAAGAAGCCGTTGAACACTTAAAAAACAAGTGCAACTACAATACATAGGGTTTTCAGGCAGAAGAATTCTTTTACCTGAAAAAAATTAAAAGCGGTTTGCGATATTTATTTTTAAAACTCAGTGAATAAAGGATTATATTTGGATTAATGAAAATGAAGAATTCGGATGTGCGTATATGGAATCCCATACATTTGTTTTGCAAATATTCAAAAACAAACTAAAATCAATCGGAGGTAAAATAAACAATGAAGAATACCAATAAGAAAAAATTGCCTAAAATTCTCACATCACTTGCTTTACCTTTAATCCTTATCTTTACCCTCTTATTGCCTATAATAAGCAAAACAACAAACTATACTTCATTTAACGCATTGGCAATATCCATTACACCATCCGAATCATATACAATTACGTTTAATTTACCTTACCCCCGAAATAAAAAGATAACGAAAACGGAAAGAGAAAAAGCCGAAAAAGGATTATCAAAAGCATTTGACATACCTCTCTCTTCGTTAAAACCGAACGAACACCTATCAACACCAATAGTATACCTAACCCAAAATGCAATAACAAAAACATACAAGGGATATATACGAATAGGAAACAAAAAATCAAACTTTTCAAAGATAAAAGTATCCTTTCAAACTCCTCAATCATACAAATCAAACACGAACAAAACTATCAAAACCCTCCTTACCGCATACTTCACATTAAACAACAAACCCCTTCGTGCAAATATCTTCCTAATAAACAAAGGCTCCGTCCTTCAATACGCTTCAATGACAATACAGGATAAAAACGATAATGTTCTTGCAATGTTCGGATACGGACGCCTTATTGAAAAAGTTGCACGTGTTAATAAAATCGGCGCTCTCCGTGAAAGTAAAATCTGCAACGGAGATGATTCTTTCGTTTGGGTGAAAAAAAGTGGCTCTGTAAAATATGTAAAAATTGTGAATCCTTTTTCCGGCGGTTTTAGAGAGGTTTCGGTTATCGGGCAGAACGTATTTGCAAAGCATCCGTTTGTTCATCCTAATGAAAGGCTTGGCGTGAAAACGGAGACTCTGGCATTTCAAAAGGATTTTGCGAGTGCCGTTAAACGGTGCGGCGGTTGTACTGCGGATGTTGAGGTATGCAGTGTTGAAAACGGTTATAAATTCTATTTTCCGTCGGACCTTTTGAACTGCGGTTTTTGCCCCGCTAAAGAGCGTATTAACGAGGACAAACAACGGTTTTTTAAATTTAACTACGGATTAATTAATCCCTTGTTCTGCTTGGGAAATATTTTTGCACGATACGGCGGAAAAACCAAAAACTATGCGGCCGTAAAATGGGAATTCGGGAGTAACATTGCCAATGTCAAAATTTCGAATACATTCCCCTGCGATACGGAAAACGTTTTTTACGACGTAAAAAGGAAAGCGGGCATGTTGCACGACGGAGATGTTTACACAAAAATACTTTTCTGTGAGGCACGTTCTTCGGATAGGCATTACGGGGATTTTTCCGCATCCGTAATTTACACGGTAAAATTATGCGGCAATCCGTATTATGTACAATTTTCGACAGCGGAAAAGCACGTCCTTCTTGACAATTAATTGCAAACGGATTTTCGAGGTTTGCCTTCAAACTGGTACGCCTGAGGGGAGTCGAACCCCTATTTGCGGCTCCGGAGGCCGCCGCTCTATCCTTTGAGCTACAGGCGCATCGCACAGATAAGTATAAGTCTATTTCATTTGCAATCAAGTGGAAAAGTAGTAAAATGCGGTATGGAGAGATTTGAAATCGGCAAAGGGGAGAGTTCGCACATCGCTTTTGTCAGGATATTTAAGGGCACGGATCTGATTCCTGCGATTAAGAAGGCGTTCCTTGAAAGCGGTTTTCTCACTGCGCAGATAAGCGGTGTAATAGGAAGCATGGAAAGCGTGAATTACACGTTTATAGGGGAAGGCGGAAAATACCGCTCGCCTATTGTAAAGAAAGGGTTCTTCGAACTGCTCTGTGCTTCGGGTTTTATCTCCGTTGCAAGCGGC
>JALSNB010000373.1 GCA_026987225.1 Caldisericaceae bacterium | reverse complement strand
AATATATTGCAAGCGACGGATACACGGCACTCGAAAAGGCGCTTTCGGAAAGCAGAGAAAACGTTTTGGAGGAAATCAAAAAATCGGAACTCAGGGGAAGAGGCGGTGCTGGTTTCCCCACCGGCCTAAAATGGGAATTCGCCGCAAAGGCCAAAGGAGACGAAAAATACATCGTTTGCAATGCTGACGAAGGGGAGCCCGGCACGTTCAAAGACAGGGAAATTATGGAAGGCGATCCTCATTCCGTAATCGAAGGGATGCTCATTGCAGGATACGCAGTCGGTGCAAGCAAAGGCTACATCTATATAAGAGGGGAATACGCACTTTCGATAAAAAGGATTGAAAAGGCGATAAAAGACGCAAGGGATTACGGTTTGCTCGGAGAAAACATTCTCGGGACAAACTTTTCGTTTGATATAGAACTCAAAAAAGGCGCGGGCGCATACATTTGCGGCGAAGAAACAGCACTTTTGGAATCGATCGAAGGGAAGAGGGGAGAGCCGAGAAAAAAGCCGCCGTATCCGCCAACAGCGGGATTGTTCGGAAAACCCACCGTAATTAACAATGTAGAAACGCTTGCAAACGTGCCCCTCATTTTGGAAAAGGGAGCGGATTGGTTTAAGTCTATTGGGGTTAAGGGAAGTTACGGAACAAAGCTGTTCAGCCTGATGGGAGATATAAACTGGAAGGGCGTAATCGAAGTGCCGTTCGGCATTCCGCTCTCGAAAATCGTATTCGACATAGGCGGAGGCGTAAAAAACGGGCGGAAATTGAAAGCCGTAATCTTGGGCGGCGTATCGGGAAGCCTCATTACGGAAAAAGAATTGGACACACCGGTTGATTTCAATTCGCTTGCAAAGATAGAGGCAGGCCCCGGCTCGGGCTCGATCGTCGTGTTGGACGAAACGCGCTGCATCGTGGACATCGCAAAGAACATCGCTTATTTCTTCAGGCACGAAAGCTGCGGCAAGTGTACCCCGTGCAGAGTTGGAACGGATGAGATGTACAAAATCATAGACAGGATTTCACGGGGCGGAGGAAAAGAAAAAGATCTGGATACGATTATGGAACTCGGAAAAGATATGAAACTCACGTCTTTCTGCGGACTGGGGCAGGCCGCACCGAATATCGTAATGCAGTCGGTTGACAAATTCAAAGACGAGTGGCTATTCCACATAAAAGAGAAAAAATGCCCTGTAAACGTATGCAAAACGGATTGGGAGGAGGAGCGGCATGGAGAAGAAATTGGTGAACATTAAAATCGACGGCAAAAG
>JALSNB010000372.1 GCA_026987225.1 Caldisericaceae bacterium | reverse complement strand
GTTGAGTTCGGACAGTGCGATGCACCCCGTTGTATTGAGCGGCTCTATAATATCGAAACACCTCACCGTTATATAGTTAAGGGCGTATTTTTCAATGATTTCTTTCAGTGCGATGTAAAATTTTACGGCCCTTATCATCGCTTCTTCGTTTATACCGTAAATTCCGCTTGCACGTTTCATTATTTCTTCGGCAACGGGCTTTGCCTTACTGTCATTTGTTTTTCGGAAAATTGCGAACACTTCTTCGAGAGGAACGTGTACTACGTTTATCTTGAACGTGCTTTTGTAAATTTCGTCGGGATACGTACTTGCGATGAGCCAATCGGAAGGCTCTCCTATAAGCCCCAACGTTTTTCCGTGCAGAGGAAACTTTTCTTCTATCAGTTTTTCGGAAAGGTTGTTTACATCTATCAGTTCCCCTTTTAATCCCTGTTTGTTAAGGAAAGAGAGAATTTCCATTGCCGCGGGCAAGGAGTTGTTGAACGCATCGTAAAGAATGAGGTAAGGAGGGCTGAATTTGTCGTATATCCTTTTGAATTTTTGCTCGCTTCCGCCCGTTATTACGGCAAAAAATACTATTTCTTCCGGATTTGCCCGCTCTTTTTCCTCGGTTTCAATGCCTCTTTCTTTGAGTTTTCCCAAAAATTGCTCTTTTGCATTTTCACCGCTTATTTCGGAGCTCAGCGGGACGATACCGATTTTCATCATTTCCGCCTGCTGTCAAACAGGTAAAGGTAATCTGCAACGTGCCTCGTTATGAGGAATTTTGACGAAACCTTTTCAAAGCCTCTCATACCGAATCCTTGGCGTTTTTCGCTGTGCGCCAAAAGGTCGTCGGCAACGTTTATACACTCTTCAACCGAACTTACGAGGTATCCGCTCTTTCCGTTATCTATCTGAACGGTGATTCCTCCCGTTTTTCCGCCGACAACGGCGCGTTTTTTCCAGAGTGCTTCCGAAACGGTAAGCCCGAACCCTTCCCTGATCGATTTTTGCAGTATGATCGTTGCGGCACGCTGGAACGCATTTACTTCCCTGTTTCCCACACCGTCGAGATTGGACAGTATGAAAAGGTCGCTGTCTTCACCCGCATGCCTCAGAGTTTTCTGATAGAACTGCCACCCCTCCGGGTCGTCCGTTGCCATCGAACCTATAAGCACGAGTTGTATGCCTTTATATTTCCTCTTTAACGCCCTGTAAACATCGATTACTCCGATAGGATCTTTCCACGGATCGAAGCGTGAAACCTGCAAGATGATCGGGCGTTTCGTATCC
>JALSNB010000371.1 GCA_026987225.1 Caldisericaceae bacterium | reverse complement strand
GGAACAAATCTTTTTGTTAATAAAATGGCTACATGCCGGCCTTTGTTTGCAAATATTCAAAAACAAACTAAAATCAATATAAGGAAAAATGTTCAATAAACAGAAGATATTGGTAATTATAAAACACGTTGGCAGATCGGCAGATAGAATTTCATTTATAGCGGACGGGATTTTGTTTTTTGGCTCTGATAATCATATTTTGGGTGTTGGAGGCCGATACGAGAAAAACAGTTTATGATCTTGTTTTTGACAGGGGCATTATAGGAAAAAGAAGCGGTGCATTTGTGTCGAAAGACGACATACTTTACTTTGCAGCTGAACGGTGGAAGAAGGTATTTATAGGTAGCCCGCAGCTTACGGGTATGTATCTTTATGCATTAAATATCAAAACCGGCAAATACAGGTGGCACATATATATGAAAAACGTTTTGTTCCTCAATTTATCACTTGACAACAATACACTACTTACTACAACACAGAATAAAGTGCTGTCTCTGGATACGAAAAGCGGAAGTGTAATATGGGAGGTGTATCATGTGAATGATCAAATACCTATTACGCCAATATCAAACGGGTACTTTGACACAAGCGACGGTTATAATTTTTCCGCATATAGCGTTGAAAGCGGAAAAGAGATATGGAAAACAAAAGGTATTATACCGGAAGGCAGTAGGATAGAAATTAGCAATCCTTGTGTTCGTAACGGCGATGTCTATTTTATTGCAGGGGTACTTCACGGGCCGCATTTTTTCTACGCGCTCGATGCAAAAACAGGAAAATTAATGTGGAAAAAAGAACTGGGAAAATATCTTTGAATTCTCCTCTCGATTGGTATAACACTACGGATAATTTGGCAGTTTCTCAAGGTGTGGCTTATCTTTTCATTTATGATAAAGGTGCGGAACTTGTCGCTCTTGATACAACGGATTAAAAAGTTTTGTGGAAATGTCACTTTTCGGATGAGTTTCTGGTATATCCTCCTGCGTTTGGAAGTAACTCAATCTACGTGCAGGACGGATTTGGTATAGGTAAATTAGAATAGAGAATGAGTTCTTTTATTTTGAAAAGGCGTTATGAATTGATTTGCGATATATGGGGAGGTTAAGTATCGACGTGAAAAACAAAATAATAAATAGGATTTTAATAATATTGATAATGTTCTTGCTTGCTCTTCCGTTTTTCGCAGGATGCGGCAGGAAAAAAGAAATTCCGCCGCAAAATAATTCTCAGCCGAATCAGGGAGTTAAAAACAACACAAAGCAGCAATTTGTGCCGTGG
>JALSNB010000370.1 GCA_026987225.1 Caldisericaceae bacterium | reverse complement strand
TCGGCTCTTCGGTTGCAAGGCACCTTGAGCGGCTTGGCTACCCGGTGCTTGCAATAGACAAAGATATGTCGCTTGTCGAGGAAATCAAAGACGATGTGAGTTTTGCGGAAGTTGTCGAGGCAACGGACCCCGAAGCGCTCGCTGCTGCAGGCATCAAAAACTGCGATACGGTTGTCGTTGCGATAGGCGACGTGCAGTCAAACATACTCGTTTCGCTCGTTCTCCAGGAGCTCGGCATTAAGAACATCATCGTGAAAGTGAGCAGCAAAATTCACGGGCGTGTCGTGCAGAAAATCGGTATAAAAGACATTGTTTTCCCGGAGCAGGATATGGGCGTAAGAATTGCGAACAAAATCGCATCGACAAATATCTTGGATTACATTTCCATTTCGAAAGAGTTCGATCTCGTGGAATACAAGGCCGTTAAAAAATTAGAGGGCGCAACGCTCAAAGAGCTCTCTTTGCGAAACAGATTCGGCATCACCGTTATTGCCGTAAAAAGGGATTCGAGCGTTATCGTATCCCCGTCTGCGGATGAAAAAATTCTTGAAGGAGACACGCTTTTCCTTGTCGGAAAAACGGAAGACATCAAAAGATTTGAAAAGGAGTATGCAAAATGATAAAACTCATTTCACTGGACCTGTGGGATACGCTCATTACCGATCCGGGCAGCCTTGAAGAGGAAAGGGACTTGGAGCGTGCAAAGTTCATTAAAAACGTTTTGAACCTCAAAGAAAGCGATATTGACACGATAATGAAGTTTTTCAGAGATCTCGTGCACAGTTTCAAAAACCCATCGAAAGAGAACGAATGGGCGATTATGCCTGAGACGCAACTTAACAGACTTTTTGACATTCTGCATGTTCGGCCGAACAGGGCACAGTTCGAAGAAATTCTGAAAGTGTACGAAGAGGAAGCACTGAGGAAACCACCCGCACTCACCGAGGAAGACCTTCCACAAACGCTTGCCGAACTGAAAAAGCACTTCAAACTTGCCCTTATATCGAATACGGGCAGAGTGCCCGGCAGAGTGCTTCAAAAAATACTGAAAGATATGGGGCTGCTCTGTTTCTTCGACGTTTTAACGTTTTCCGACGAGATAAGAAGGAGAAAACCGGATCCGGAAATATTCCTCGTTACGTGTGAGCGTGCATGCGTAAAGCCTGACGAAGCGGTGCATATCGGGGATTCCGTAAATATCGATTTCATAGGCGCGGAAAATGCAAATGTCCGTCCGCTTCTCTATTCGCCTCCGCCCAAAGAGCCGAAACGGACACCGTTTATAA
>JALSNB010000369.1 GCA_026987225.1 Caldisericaceae bacterium | reverse complement strand
TGCCGATTCCGAAGAAATAACGGATTTGAATGATGAAAGATTGGAAGAGCTGATAGGAAACGAAAAATTACAAGAGCTCAAAGATAATTTGGAATTAGTCGAAGGGGTTTATCCACCTTTTGATCATCAGGCATATCTGGAAGGAAATTTACAACCGGTATTTTTCGGTTCGGCACTCAATAATTTTGGCGTGCAAGAACTCTTAGATTGTTTTGTTGAGATAGCGCCTCCGCCACAACCCAAAGAAGCCGAAGAAAGAACCGTCAAACCCGACGAACCGAAAATGACGGGATTTGTTTTCAAAATTCACGCAAATCTCGACCCGAAACACCGCGATAGAATTGCTTTTGTAAAAATAGTTTCCGGCGTTTTCAGACGCAATCAGGCATATTTTCATACACGTTTAAAAAAGAACTTCAAATTCAGCAGTCCGAATACTTTTTTTGCACAAAAAAAACAAGTGGTAGATGAATCTTTTCCCGGGGATATTGTCGGATTACACGATACGGGAAATTTCAAAATAGGAGACACTTTTACCGAAGGCGAGATGCTTCATTTTAAAGGAATACCCAATTTTTCTCCCGAACATTTTCGTTACATCAACAATGCCGACCCAATGAAATCCAAGCAATTAGCCAAAGGAATAGATCAGCTGATGGACGAAGGAGTGGCGCAGCTTTTCATATTGGACAACAACGGGCGAAAAGTTATAGGAACGGTTGGTGCTTTGCAATACGACGTTATCCAATATCGACTCGAACACGAATACGGAGCAAAATGCACCTATGAACCCTTGAATGTTTACAAAGCATTTTGGGTAGCCCCCGACGACCCGAACAATGAAGAATACAAGGATTTTATCAGAGTCAAACAGCGTTATTTAGCCAAGGATAAATACGGAAAACAAGTTTTTCTGGCAGATTCACCTTTTTCTTTTGAAATGACCAAAAGCAAGTATCCGAGTGTAAAATTGTATGAAAAATCCGAATTTTAAATCGATAATTTATAGGGCGTATCCCTTCCGTAAGTCAGCCGCACAAGTCCACGGGTCGGGCTGTCCATTTATAGTCCCGCCCGCAAAAACACACAAAAAATTATAAATTTCAAGAGCTTCCTTTGGTCGCTTTGCTCTTTATATTTTTGTAGTGTTTTGCTGTGCGTGAGCTATCATTCCCATCCCTTACGCGCGCATCCGGCAAAAGACAAAGCCAAGAGTTTTAAAACTCGATATTAACTTGTAAAATTCTTGCTTTTAGCACATCAATGTCAGTTCGAGTGTTTTTGCTGACGATA
>JALSNB010000368.1 GCA_026987225.1 Caldisericaceae bacterium | reverse complement strand
TCCTGAAAATGTCCGTTTTATCGGTTATGCTTTTCAAATTGAAATGAAATATCGCGCTTGGAAAAAAGGATTTCGTCTGAAAGAAATTCCCATTGTCTTTACCGACAGAATCAAGGGTAAATCAAAGATGAGCGGCGGTATCATATCGGAAGCCTTTTGGGGCGTGCTGAAACTCAGATGGGATGCACTTCGCGGAAAATTATAGGAAATGATCAGAAAATTGTCATTACTACTGATTTTATTAGCTTTTTTTGCTTGTTCCCGTAAAGAAAAAAAGCCGGAAAAACTCATTTCGCAGCCTGAAATGACCCGTATCATAACCGATGTTTTATTGGCTAAAGAAATCTATCAACAAAAGAAAAACCATTTCGATAAAAATGATTTGAATCCGGTTACCGCCGTATTGAAAAAATACGGTATTGACAGCGTGCGATATATGCAATCCCTGGACTATTATGCAGATCATCCCGATATCTTTCTGCGGATGTATAAACAAGTGGAAAATAACATCAAACGAAAACGGGATTCGCTGGACAAATTGATGAAGAATAAGCGAAAAAATCAAAAGCCGGTTGATAAAAAGAAAACAAAACACAAATTTCCGCTTGGTTTTCCGCATTAATGTATAAGGAATATCCGTATCTTTGTTGCAAAATACGTCGAAAGTGCCCGAAAAAACTGCTTCATATCGCATAGCTTATTGGATTACGGCTTTCCTGCCGGTTTTGTTGGGTTTTGTTATTACTTTCGTTGTATTGAAATTTATCGAAAAAAAATATGTTCCCGATGAAGACGAAGAAGAAAAAAATCATAAGACTGACTAAAATTTTTCATTTCGAGACCGGCCATGCCCTTGCCGGATATGACGGAAAATGCAAAAATGTGCACGGTCACAGCTACCGCCTCGAAGTAACCGTTCAAGGAACTCCGATAGACGATCCGTCTCATGTCAAATACGGTATGGTGATCGATTTCGGGGATTTGAAAAAAATCGTCAAAAAAGAAGTGGTGGATGTCTATGACCACGCGCTGTTGTTGAACAAAAACGGCGGATACCGCGATATAGGAGAGTATCTCAAGGAAAAAGGCCATCGTATTCTGCTGGTGGATTTTCAACCTACGGGTGAAATGATGCTTTTCGATATCGCCGAAAGAATCAAAGCCAAATTGCCCGGAAATATCCGGTTGTTTTCCCTGAAATTGTACGAAACCGGAACTTCTTATGCCGAATGGTATGCAGACGATCAAGAAGGATAAAGCGGTAATCCGGTTGCCCGAAGGCAAAAAAGCCTATTTT
>JALSNB010000367.1 GCA_026987225.1 Caldisericaceae bacterium | reverse complement strand
AATAAATTGATTGACTATTTAAAGAAAAATGATAAAAATATATAGGAGGTTTTATGGAAAACAAAAACGATATATTGAAAGAGATACTCAACAAAATAGATAGGAAAATAAAGGAAGGCAAAATAGATATAGCAAAAGAAGTTTTTCTGTTTAAAAAGCTTCACATAGAAAAACTCCTTGAGAGTCCGGACTTTAATATATTTATTTCCTCTATGTTTACAACTACAGGGTTTTTATCATTTTACATCCTATTTCTGCTTCAGGAAAAGGACTATTTCGGCCAAGAGATCATTAATGAGATATCCGATAGAACTGAAAACTGCTGGCTCCCCAATCCGGGAGTAATTTATCCCCTACTAAGGGAAATGAAAAATGACGGTTTAATAGATGGCAGATGGGAAACAGAAGGCATTCACCCTCGCTTTGTATATACAATTACCGAAAAAGGGAAAGACCAATATAAAAAACTTTATAATATAATAAAGATTAAATTTACTGAATTCCGTTATATAACAGATAAAATTGCAGAAGAACTTTTTGGAAAATAAATAACGTTAACTTTAATGTATTTCAAATACTGTTTTTAATTTACCGGATTCTATGGTTTCTTTTACAACGCAGTATAAAGTATTCTTCGGAAGAATTACTTTATCAATATTTAAATCGAACAACGAAATGATTTTGTTAAAATCTCTACTAACTTTAATAAAGAGTTCACCTTTTAAATTTTTAATCTTAACGGAGTCCTCAAATATATCATCCAAAACACCTTTATTGGTAGAGATTATAAACATGTTAGGAGTTTCCAGAGTATAAAAAATTGATGTTCCGTTATTGTACTCCATTAGCAGAGATCCCATAGATTGCTCCAATATGGTAGCATTAGTCGAGTCCGGAAGAAAATTTACAAGTTCATCCCTGTATATTCCGTTATCTGCGATTGAAGATTTAACAGCAAACAAAAAATTGTTTTTGTCAAACAGAACAAATTCACCTGGACTTAAAGACGAAAATGCAGATACGGCCTTAAATGGAATCCCAATTTTATCCGAAACGATAACAGATAACCCGCTATTAAGAAGTTTATTTTTGATATCATCTGCTTTACTTTCGGAAATTTCAAAAAGTTCATTAGGAATGTCAAAAATAAAAATATTATTTTGAGTGGCATTTTCAGGCACAAGGTTATAAGTAGTAAGAGTGTTATCACTAAAATTAAAGAAAGTCGGATAGTCAAAATGTAAGAATGGTACGCGAAGATAGCTTTTTAGAAAATCAACATCTTCATTATAAACAATGCCACAATTTGAACATTTGTAATGATCCCAGAGTTTTGAAAAGTTTAGGTCATTCCTTAATAAACTTACACCGCTCTTTTGCATTATGCCAAAAAGCAGTTTATTTAAACTATTAGAATCAGTTGAAATAAATATAAAACTTCTCCACACAGAAGAGTAGTATTGTTTATTAGTATTAAAAGCATAAACAACCGGAAATCCGTTTACCCATTGCAATTTGGTATCAAATCCAAATTTTCTAAACTGTTTTATTAAAAAATCCAACGGAGAAATCGAGCTATTCGTATGAAAGATAAGAATTGAAGAACCCACATTGTTCGATAGTATAAACCCTTCGGAAAGTTCAAAAGAAGGAAGAGATGAAAAATAATGTTTTAAAGAAGAATTTAACAGATCATTACTTCCGTCGAATTTAAAAATTAAATTCTCCTTCGGCAGGTAATTTTCAGGAAATAGGTTTGTTTTATTCTGAGCAAACAAATTATTTCCCACATAAACAAATCCAAACGTAAGGACTATTATTAAGATCCAAACGATTAATTTTCTCATCTCTCCCTCTCCTTGTAGATAATCTATTTCAAACTTAATTCTACAACTTTTTTAGCAATAGCTTCAAACGCTTTTTTAGTTTCAAGCTCCTCTTCCATGGCAGCTGCAGGAATTCCGCTGTCTCCTCCCTCTCTTACTTTCATCTCTAACGGCACTTTTCCAAGAAATGGAACGCCATTTTCAAGGCTAATTTTTTCACCGCCGCCATGACCAAAAATTTCACTTTTCTTGCCACAATGCGGACAAATAAAATAGGACATGTTTTCTATAACACCGAGCACCGGTATTTTCATTTCTTTAAACATACCGAGAGATTTTGCAGCATCAGCAATAGCCACATTTTGAGGAGTAGTAACAACAAGGCCGTATTTAAGAGGAAGCGATTGTGTTACGGTAAGCGCCGCATCTCCTGTTCCCGGAGGCAGATCGATAATAAGATAATCAAGCTCTCCCCATTCCACATCATTGTACAATTGTTCGATCGCTTTCGTTACAAGAGGACCCCTCCAAATAATAGGTGTACTCTGATTTTCAAGCAAAAAACCGAGAGACATTACCTTAACCCCGTATTTCTCTATGGGAATTATTCTTTTTTCGCTATTCACGTATGGCCTGTCTGTTATTCCAAACATTATTGGCACATTAGGTCCGTGAATATCCGCATCCAAAACTCCTACCTTTTTGCCCAACTTCGCAAGGCTTACAGCAAGGTTAACACTCACCGTTGACTTGCCCACACCACCTTTACCGGAAGCAACTGCAATAGAATATTTAATATTCTGCTCCTTTCTAAAACTTATACTTATCTCTACTTCTTTTGCACCCAGAGACTTAATTCTGTTTGTTAAAATCTCCCTTAATTTATCCTCATTCTCTTTAGAAATTTGAGGAATGGTAACAGAAATTAATACCTTGTCTCCCAGGACTTTTACTTCCCGCAGCATGCCAGCGGAAAGAATTAATTTTTTAATTCCGGGAATAAACGTTGTTTTAAGCACGTCAATTACTTGTGTTTCTCGTACCGCCATTTTTTAATATCTCCTTTCTTTGAAACTAAATCGGATAATTTTATATCTTTTAATGCTATATCGACTTTTTCTTTAATGGAATGCCATGCATGCATAGATATGCAATTACTTTGGTAACATGGCAAATCTTTTCTTTTACCATATTCACATTTTATCTCTACCGTTTCTCTGCCAACAGCCTTTATTATTTCGTAAACAGATATTTTTGAAGGAGGTTTATTTAGCAAATAGCCTCCGCCACGCCCTCTAACGCTCTTCAAAATACCTTTTCTTCTCAGCTCGGAACATATTCTCAATATATACGGAAAAGAAATATTATTTTCCCGTGAAATCTCTTTTATTGTAACACGTTGGTTTTCTTTAGCTGCAATATATAACAATGCCTTTAAGGCATAACCTTCTAATGTAGTAACAAGCATATCACTTTAATAATGCACCAACAACAACTTTTATCGCTTCATCTTCCGTGAGTCCCCTTGCTTCAAGAGTTTCAATTTCCTTAGAATCAAGGGAACCAATTGCCGCTTCATGTGTTACTTTGGCAAGATGATTTGATACTCCTACGATCGGCACAGCTTCAGCAACTGCATTGTCCTGAACAATCTCCATACAATCAACGTGGCCTCTTGAATAAGGTGCGTAAGCATTAACCACAGAAACTACTTTACTATGTGATTCATCTTGTAATACAACCCTACTCTTTATGAGAGCTTTTGCTTCTTTCCCTTTCAAGTTACCTTTCTCTTCTATGTTTACAGTATCCTTTCCCTTTGCCCAAACTTTGGAATACAGTTCCAACTTGCCGTTTTCTTCAACATCCATATCGTATTTTATATCAAGTTTGCCTACTCTGCCTTCTTTTAATGTAAAGGTGGATTTAAAATACGAATCTTCACCTACAGTGCCGCTGGTGAAAGGTACGACTTCAACACCGCCGTCTTTACCGTGAAAATGTATTTCTTCGTATCTAAAGAAGCTATGTTTGCCTAACTTTACATTATAATTCATTTTATGAACTATGTGTTTCGCATTAGGAAAAACACAGTGAGAGATAGCATTCATGCCTGCATTATCCTCTATTATCGCTTCCATGTTTATAATTTGCGTTCCCTCTTTTGGTAAGACACCGAAACAAAGAGCCATAGGATACAAAATTTTAGTTCCGCTTTTAACGATAATTTTGACATCAACACCGTCTTTGGTAGGAGTCGGTTCTATAATAAGCCCTTTGACCTCGTTTTTACCCAATACTTTATTACCGCTTATCACTATTGAAGGTACATTGGGATTAGAAAATTCACCTACATTTCCTCCGCTCTGTTCGTAAGCACGCATCATTTCTGCATATTCATCCAATATTTTTGTCGCCATATTATAACTCACCCCTTTCCTTAGCTAATTTTTTCTCGGGTGATCCTTTATGATCACAATTATTACATTCATGTTTAAAATAATCTGAAATTTCGCCTGGAAGCCCCTCGTTTATAATTGTACCACTACACATTAAAAAGGCTCTATCCGCAATTTCTGCAACTTCATCTCTATGAGTAATGAGAAGAACCGTAGAACCATTTGCCTTAAAATCTTTAATAAGGCTTTTTACCTTTTCCAAAGAAAGTATATCTATACCGGAGTCCGGTTCATCCAAGATAACCAACTCGGGATGCATTGCATAAACAGCAGCAAGTTCAATTCTTTTTCTTTCTCCCCCGCTAAGCGATTTATCA
The DNA here is from genome assembly GCA_026987225.1 of Caldisericaceae bacterium. GTDB lineage: Bacteria > Caldisericota > Caldisericia > Caldisericales > Caldisericaceae > S016-85. The sequence continues at coordinate 18,291 of JALSNB010000367.1, read as the reverse complement.
ACTACTCTGTTCATGTACAATACGGGATCCAGTGCTACCTTACTAAGAGCCTCTTTAACGGCAAAAATAGATTTGTTCTTCATGCCAAGCATAATGTATTCTTTAACGGTAATGCCTTCGAATGTAGCAGGATTCTGCCATGCCAGTGTAAGCCCCATTTTTGCTCGCTCAGTAATACTTAAATCCGTAATATCTTTTCCTTTGAAGAAAATTTTCCCCTTATCCGGATTGTATCCGGAAAGTCCCATTAAAACATAAGCAAGGGAGCTTTTACCGGCCCCATTAATTCCAAGTACGACAGATATTAAATCTCTCTCTATGTCAAGGTTAAAATTTTTAATTATATACTTATTACTCTTTTTTAACCACAAATCTTTCACTTGTAAAATTGTATCCATCTATCGCCTCCGCATTTAATATTACATTTACAGTAATATTTTATCCCAATTTATAATTTAGTCAAGCTTTTAATCCGATTATTATAATTCTCTTGGAATTTTCCGTGAATTTGTCCATGTTATAGCTTCCAAAAACTTCATAAGAACTAAAACCTGCTGCTTTAAACAAATTGATCAACTCAGTTACGGTATATATGCGTATATATCTGTAATAGTCCTTTCTTATATTCGGGCCCACAATAAAACGATGTGTAAAAACAACAGATTTTAGCGGATTAAACTTTCTTCTCTCGAGTATAAAAAATTCTCCTTTATCTCTAAAAGTTTCTCTTACAAAATATTTAAGAATATAATCCCTGTTCTCCACGTCAATTATAAGCTTACCATTTCTTTTCAACGCACGATAAAATCTTTTCAAAATATCAAAATTTGTTTCATCATCAAAATAACCAAAAGAAGACCACATGTTTATAATACCATCAAATTCATTTTCAAAAGAAAGTTCTCTGAGATCTTGAATTAAAAAAGAAACGTCTTGAAGTTCTTGCTCTTTTAAAGAATTGTTTGCAGTCTTTATAAATAAGGGAGAACTGTCGATACCTAATACCTTAAATCCCAGCCCTCCTAATTTAATAGAGTGCCGCCCTGTACCACAACCCGCATCCAATATATAGCTTCCACGATTAAAAAACTTGCGTATAAAATCTATCTGCCTGTTTGTAATATCTTCGGGTTGGGTTTGCAAAAAATATTTTAAGTAAAAGTCATCAAAGTAATTCTTAGTCCAATCCATTAAGAATGCAGAGCTTTCGCAATTTTTGCAGCAACTCTCGCATTGTTCTCAACAAGCTCTATATTTGCATCAAGCGCTTTTCCGTTACTTATTTCCACAATTTTGGAAAGTAAAAATGGCGTTAATTTTTTGCCTTTAATCCCTTTCTCCATAGATTCTTTAACTGCCTCATCTATCCATTGATCAACCACATCCTTTGGTATTTCATATTTCTTTGGAATAGGGTTAGCCACGAGTATCGCCGATTCAATACCTATGGACTGTTTTTTACCGTATATGGATGCAATTTCTTCGGGTGTATCAACCCGCAAAGCTGTAAGCCCAGACTTTCTCGTATAAAATGCCGGGAATTCCGAAGTTCCAAAACCGAGAACCAATACACCTTTTGTTTCAAGGTATTCGAGTGTTTTAGGCAAATCCAAAATAGATTTTGCACCCGCAGAAACAACAATAATATCCCTCTCCGACAACTCATCGAGATCTCGAGAAATATCAAATGTGTCAGACGCTCCTCTGTGAACTCCTCCTATGCCACCTGTTGCAAAAACTTCTATACCTGCAATTTCTGCTATATAAGAAGTAGCAGATACGGTTGTTGCTCCATCCATTTTAAGAGCAACACAATACGGTATTTCCCTTGTGGAAAGTTTAAGAACATTTTTTGCCTTACCGATATATTCTATTTCATCTTTACTCATTCCAACGATAATTACACCATTGATAACGCCTATTGTAGCCGGAACAGCACCCTCTTTTCTCACTTCATCTTCTACATTTAGTGCAATTTCCACATTTTTAGGATACGGCATCCCATGTGCAATGATTGTAGACTCAAGAGCTACAACAGGTTTACCGATTTGCAAAGCCTCTAAAACTTCGTCGCTTACTTTCATTTTATACCAGCCTTTGATAACCTGTATAGAGATTCAAGCCCCACCTTTATCGCAATTTCCTCACCTTTTTTATAGATATTCTCCGTACCCTCGGGTTTTATTTTGTTAAGGTAAACGTTTCCGTCGAGACCAAACACGGCACCCGCTTTAACTCCTCTGAACTGCGAAACAATAAATACACATCCACTTTCCATTTCTATTGCTTTAACACCGGACTGTGCAAATAATTCCATCTCTTCTTTCTTGTAAGGAATATAAAACGGATCTTCGGAAATTACAACGCCGTAGGCAATATCTTTCTTGAGTTCTTTTCCCACTTCAACCATTGTTTTAAGCACATCAAAATCCGGAACAGCAGGAAAAGTTTTTCTCAAATATGCGGGAGTTGTTCCGTCATCTCTCACACTACCGGTTGCTATCACAACATCACCAACATTCAAATTCGGAGCAATTCCACCTGCAGAACCTACTCGGATAAAAACCTTCCCTCCAAGATTAACCAATTCTTCCAGTACGATAGCAGTTGACGGAGCACCCATGCCGGTTGTAGCGACAGTTAAACGTTCCCCTTTATAAAAGCCAGTAAATACATAGAGCAATCTATTTTCATTGACAAGCTTTGCATTATCCAAAAGCTTGGAAACTTTTTCTGCACGCTGCGGATTCCCCACGAGCATCACATATTCAGCAACGTCCCCTTTTTCACACTTCAAATGAAATTCTGCCATATTAACCTCCCTATAGTCTAATCGTTATTATTTCAAATCGCTTTTCTTGATTATAATATAACGTAACAAAAATATAAATAGTAAAGGCGGTAAAGTATGAAGAAAATTGCAGAAAGGTTTATTAACTACGTAAAAATAAATACCCAATCCGTGGAGGATTCACCCTCATTTCCGAGTAATCCGGGGGAAATAACTTTGTCCGAACTTTTAAAAAACGAACTTCAACAGATGGGTTTCGAAGCGGAAGTGGATGAGTTCGGATACCTGTACTGCAGTATCAAAGGCAATGCAACACATGTTCCTCCGGTAGGTTTTATTGCTCATCTTGATACGGCGCCAAGCGTATCCGGAAAGAACGTAAAACCGAGAATTATAAAAGAATATAACGGAGAGGATATAGTGCTGAACAAAGAAAGAAACATTGTCCTAAAAGTAAATGAATTTCCATGTATAAAAAAATACAAGGGAGACGATATTATTACAACTGACGGAACAACACTGCTTGGTGCAGACGATAAAGCAGGTATTGCAGAAATAATGGAAATGGCAGATTTCGTAAGCAAGCACCCTGACTTTAAACACGGTACAATTAAAATTGCATTTACCCCTGACGAAGAAATAGGAAAAGGAATGGATAAATTCAATATCGAAAAATTTGGTGCTAAATATGCATTTACAGTAGATGGGAGCGAAATAGGAGGCCTTGAAACGGAAAATTTCAATGCAGCAACTGCATTTTTAAAAATCAAAGGGAAAAATATCCACCCGGGAATGGCAAAAGGTAAAATGAAAAATGCAATAAAAATAGCAATGGAAATGTTATCAATGATGCCATGCAATGAGGCACCTGAGTATACAAGTAAATATGAAGGATTTTTTCATCCGTACGAACTAAACGGTAATACGAGCGAAGTATATACAAAAATACTTATAAGGGATCACGACAAAACAAAATTTGAAAACAAAAAGGCACTGATTAGGGAAGCAGCTTCTTACTTGAATGGTAAATACGGAAAAAATACAATAACAGTCGATGTAAAAGATACTTATTACAACATGAAACAGATCCTTGACTCTTACCCAGAAATTTTAAAAATAGCAAAAGAAGCAATAAAAAATGCGGGTATTGAACCTAAAATAAACCCGATACGAGGCGGGACGGATGGAGCCAGGCTCTCGTTTATGGGAATCCCCACGCCAAACTTATTTACCGGTGGACATAATGAGCATAGTATATTTGAATATATTCCCATATCTTCTATGGAAAAATCCGTAGAGGTAATATTGAATATAATAAAAGGTTTTGCAAATTTCAACGACTATGCAGAATAAAAAGATAGACTTCAACGAATTCCTAAATTTAGACATAAGAGTGGGGAGAATAATAAAAGCAGAAATATTTAAAGAGGCCAGAAAACCCGCATTTAAATTACTTATAGATTTCGGAGAGTTGGGAATCAAAAAATCAAGCGCACAAATAACCGATTTATATAAAACAGAGGAATTACCAGGTAAAGAGGTTATAGCAGTTGTAAATTTACAACCTAAACAGATAGCTAATTTTATTTCCGAAGTGCTTGTTCTTGGAGTAAATGATAAAAACGGCCACGTGATTTTATTAACACCGGAAAGAAATGCACCGCCAGGTAGTAAAGTTTATTGAAGTTGCCTTTCTTTCTTTTTTTCCTCCTCGAGTTCTTTTAGATACTTGGCGAGTTTCCTCTTTGCTTTCGCCTCGATTTGCCTAATCCTTTCCCTTGTTACTCCGAAAATCGTACCCACTTCCTCGAGTGTATGAGGGTATTCACCACCAAGACCTGCACGTAATTTCAAAATCTCCCTTTCTCTCGGAGTTAATTTGTCCATAACCTTTTCGAGTTGTTCCCTATAATAGGAATTCATGGTTTCTCCTTCAGGCGTAAGGGAGCGGTTATCTTCTATAAAGTTTTCAAGCCTGCTTTCGTCTTCGTCTCCAACAGGCATTTCCAGAGAAAGAGGTTGCTGAGCAAGTCTCAAATATTTGGTAATCTTCTTTTCAGGAATACCCGTTCTTTCTGCAAGCTCTTTGTAAGTCGGCTCCCTACCAAGTTCCTGCATAAGCTCTTTTACGGCTTTTTCAATTTTGTTAATACTTTCCACCATATGCACTGGAACTCTAATAAGCCTCGACTGGTCGGCAAGTGCACGCGTTATAGCCTGTCTTATCCACCAAGTGGCATATGTAGAAAATCTGTAGCCTTTTGTATAGTCAAACTTTTCCACAGCTCTAATTAACCCTAAATTTCCCTCCTGGACAAGATCCAAGAACGAAAGCCCGTGTCCGGTATATCTTTTGGCAATACTAACAACAAGCCTTAAATTAGCTTCGATTAATTTCTTCTTTGCCTCTTCATCATGTTCCTCTTTTATTCTTCTACCTAACTCCTGCTCTAATTCAGGTGTAAGCAAGTCTATGGCACCTATATTTGCAAGATACGATTGAACAGGATTTTTTAATTCGGATATTTCTGCATTTTCAATCGCAGCCCGAGAGGATCTGCGCATGGACAAATTTATATTCCTTTCACTTCCAAACTTCACGTTAAGTTTGGATAACATCAAATAAAACTCGTCAATACGTTTTACAGACAGAGGTATTCTTTCTAATGCATTTGCAATTTCCTCATAAGTAAGAACCCCGGTAATCCTGCCTCTTTCAAATAATTTCCGAATCACCTCTTTTTCCTCTTTATTGAGGTTTTTTAGCTTTTTAAGGTAATTCTTAATCATCTTCAAGGATTTTTCTTTTTCTTCGTTTATTTTATTAATCTTTGCCTGTTTCTTCAAAATACGCCCACCTTCCTTTCAACTTTTGTTGAATTTTATTGTATTCTTTAAGAATCTCTATATCTCCGGTTCGTTCGAATTCTTTAAAAAGGCTAATCGCTTTACTTCTCAATAAAATGTCCTTTTTAATATTCCTAATCGTTTGCTTAATAGCAAGTTCATTAACAAGATCCGGGTCGTTTAACGCAAGCTCAGCAGCAATAGAGAGTTCGCTCTCGCTAAGGTCATCCCAATCCTTAGGATCCGGTTGCATACCATTTTCAATATCATTTTTAGCTTTTAAAAAAATATGCAAGTACTCAGTATCAAAAAAATCTTCTACATTAAGTTCATTTTCAATAAAATAAAGAAAATCCGGTTTTTGAATAACGGCCTGAGTAAGTAGCTTTTCAGCTGCAAGAATTTTATCATTCTTCACGAAAAGTTCTTCTCTTTTCTTTTTTGAATAATTATTCTTAACCAACACATTATACTGATCTATCAATACGGCTGTATCTACCCCAAACTTGTTAGCAATTTGCTTTATATACTCATAGGCCTCCATTTTGTTGGATATTCTTGAAACCGTTTCAACAAGCCTTTCGATTACTCTGGCGCGTCCCTGAGGAGAGTCTCCGTTAATTTTGATCTCCACATCTGCTATAAATTCCAAAGGATCTCTTGCGTTATTTATCATTTCTCTAATTTTTTCATTTCCATACTTCAAAACTATTTCATCCGGATCAAGTCCCTCAAAAGGTACCACCACTTTAACAGAAACTCCTACATTACTGCATACTTCTATTGCTCTTTCGGCACCTTTTGCCCCCGCAGGATCATCATCATATAGAAAGTAAACGGTATCTGCAAATCGCTTAATCAACTTTGCCTGAGATTCAGTAAAAGAAGTACCCATGGAAGAAACCGCATTATGAACACCTTCCTGCTGTAAAACAAGCGCATCAAAATATCCCTCAACAACAAGAGCGCTGTGTGTTTTTCTTATTTCGGACTTAGCCATATTTATCGGATATAAGAGATTTCCTTTTGTAAAAATAGCAGTGTCCGGAGAATTCAAATATTTTGGTTCCCCTTTTCCAAAAATCCTTCCTCCGAAAGCAACAATATCGCCATGCGAATCAAAAATCGGTATAATAACTCTGTTCCAAAAATAAGAGCGTAACTTGCCGGATTGATCCTTTCTTGCAAGCCCGCTCGATTCAAGCTCGCTATCCGTTATTCCATGAGTTTTGGCATATTCAATAAATTTACTGCCATTTTCAGGAGCAAAACCCAATTCGAACTTTTCCATAGAATTCTTTTTAACTCCTCTACTCACAAGATAACTAAAAACTTTTTCATTGAGTTGGGATTTAAAAAATTCCGCAGCAATTCTCATCACTTCTTTTAAACGAGCCTTCAAAGAGCCATTGTCGGAATCAACTCTGGAAAACCTCGGCGGCTTTATTCCGGCTTCCTTTGCCAAGTCTCTAACCGCAGTTTTAAAATCCACATCCTCTATTCTCATAATGAACTTAACAACATCACCACTTGCACCACAACCAAAACAGTGAAATATTTGCTTTTCCGGACTTACTACAAAAGACGGCGTTTTTTCATCATGAAAAGGACAGAGCCCAACATAGTTCCGGCCCCTTTTTTTTAACTTAACATACCTGGAAATTACATTCACTATATCTATATTACTGCGCAAATCGTCCAAATACTCTTTTAAATCTTTCATCAGTAATAAATACGTAGAAGAATCAAAATTTCCTCTTTTCGCATAAAAAATTAAATTGATTATAGGGACAATTTCTTATGCATGTCTATAAAAAGAGATACATCTTTTTGAGGAATGGTATTGACTTCTCCCATGAGTAACGAAAATACAAAAGATTTTGCTGTTGATTCCAATAATTCGAGTTTGTTAAAAGCTTCGAAAAGATTATTTCCGACAACAGTAGCTCCATGGTTTCCCATAATACATGCATCGCCTTTTGTCAAAGCTCTTGCAACGGTATTTCCCAATTTACTACCACCCGGCGTAATATAAGGCACAAAACCCACCTCACCAAGAACAATCGTTGTTTCCGGAAGCAAATTCTCTAAGTTTTTATGAGAAATTGCAAGAGAAACACAATAGGAAGGATGGGCGTGTATTATCGCTTTTACATCTTTCCTGCTCTTATATATCGCATAGTGCATTTTTGACTCAGACGAAGGTTTCACGGGATTAATCGGTGGCTCAAGAATATTTCCGCTAATATCAGTAACTAATATATCGTCTTCAGTAAGAAAAGCCTTATTAAATCCACTCGGAGTGATATATATTTTATCACCGTCTCTTACGGAAATATTTCCCCCATATGCTGCATTCAAATTTCTCTCGTATATTAGCTTACCGAATTTTACTATTTCGCTTTTATACAAATTGCCCATAACTTAAAACCTCCTTTGTAAAAAATTAAAAAAGCCCGGCCTAAAAGCCGGGCTAACCAATTCATATGAATGTTTCTATACTTTTTTGAAAATTAAAGACACATTGTGACCGCCAAAACCCAATGAATTTTTCAAGGCGACCCTTACGTTTTGTTTCCGTGCAACATTTGGCACATAGTCCAGATCACAATCCGGATCCTTTTCCTTATAATTAATCGTGGGGAAAATTATCCCCTGATCTATAGTAAGGACTGTTGCAACGGATTCCGCTGCTCCGGATGCACCGAGTAAGTGCCCTATCATGGATTTTGTAGAGCTAACGGGTATTTTATAGGCATGTTCTTTAAAAACTTCTTTTATGGCAAGAGTTTCATATTTATCATTCAATGGAGTTGAAGTGCCATGGGCGTTAATATAATTGACTTCATCCTCATTCACTTGGGCACGTTTCAGTGCAAGAGTCATAGCTCGTTTAATTTGAGAAACCGTTGGATCCGGAGCGGTTGTATGGTAGGCATCAGTTGTTGCACCATAACCAGAAAGTTCTGCATAAATATGGGCGCCACGTTTAGTTGCATGCTCATAAGATTCAAGAATCAATATGCCCGCACCTTCGCCCATAACAAAACCGTCACGTGTTTTATCAAAAGGACGAGATGCCGTTTCGGGAGAATCATTTCTCTTGGAAAGGGCCCTCATGGAAGCGAAAGCAGCTACACCCATTTTGGTTACTGCAGCATCTGCTCCACCGGCAACTATTACATCCATATCTCCTCTCTCGACAGCAAGCATTGCTTCACCAATTGTTTGTGTCGCAGAAGCACAAGCAGCAACCGCAGAAAGAGTAGCTCCCTTAAATCCAAAACGCATTGCTATGTACGCAGGTATTGCATCCACAATCATCTGAGTGATGAAAAAAGGACTTACTCTCCGCGGGCCTTTCTCCATAAGGATTTTGTACTGTTCCCCAACGGATGTGAGCCCTCCGACACCGGAAGTAACATATACCCCTATCCGTTCAAGATCCTCATTCTTGAGATCTATACCGGAATCTTCTATCGCTTCCTTGGATGCTACATATGCAAATTGCTGCACACGATCCAATCTGCGTATTTCTTTTCTATCGAAGTAATCTTCCGGGTTAAAATTTTTTACCTCTCCTGCTATCTGAACGGAAAGATCCGAAGGATCAAACAGTGTTATTTTAGATATACCGGATTTGCCACTTTTAAGGCTCTCAAGAAAAGCATTTTTACCAATTCCAATTGGGGATACAATACCTAATCCGGTTACAACTACTCTGCGTCCCATACTATTTAGCGTGATCCTTAATGTACTGGATCGTAGAGCCTACCGTAGTAATTTTTTCGATGTCTTCATCCGGAATTTTCATTCCGAATTCATCTTCCAATGCCATAGCAATGTCAACAAGGCTTAATGAGTCCGCACCAAGATCCTCAACATACTTTGCCTCATCGACAATTTTGTCGTCATCTACTCCTAATTTGTCCTTAATAATCTCCACAACTTTACTTCTGATTTCTTTTTCGTCCATAATAAAACCTCCTTTGAAATTAGCTTTTTATCCTAAACTTAAACCACCATCAACGATAATTGTAGCACCTGTAATGTAAGATGCAAGAGGAGAAACAAGAAAAATAACGGCATTCGCAATATCCTCCGGTTTACCAGGCGCTTTTTTCAAAACCTTTTTTAAGAATTGTTCTTTTACCCTATCGGAAAGCTTTTTCGTCATATCGGTTTCTATAAAACCGGGGGCTATTGCATTCGCAGTAATATTTCGAGATGAATATTCTTCTGCAATTACCTTTGTAAAACCAATTAAGCCCGCCTTAGAAGACACATAATTCGCCTGTCCTAAATTCCCGGTAATGCCAACAATAGAAGATATGTTTACAATTCTTCCAAATCGATTCTTAATCATATACTTCAAAACATGCTTTGTCATCAAGAAACTACCTTTTAAATTAGTATCCAATACTTTATCCCAATCCTCTTCACTCATGCGCATAATTAAGCTATCACGAGTAATTCCGGCATTATTTACGAGAATATCGATTCTACCAAATTCTTTAGCAATATAATCAACAGTCTTACTAACGTCCTCTTCATTTGAAACATTGCATTTTAAAGCAAGACTCTTTCTACCATACGATTCAATGAGTTTCTTCGTTTCTTCTGCAGCTTCAAAATTATGGGCATAAAGTATGGCAACATCAGCACCACATTCCGCAAGGGCAATAGCAGTAGCCCTTCCTATACCCCTGGAGCCGCCTGTAACTATAGCCTTCAAATTGGAAAGATCAATACTACGCATTAAAAAATGCCTCCGTAAGTATAACTTCTGTTCCTTTTAACGTTCTTCCGATTAATCCTTTCAGCACATTTTTAGGTCCTACCTCATAAAATTTATCTACACCTGCTTTACTCATTGTTTGTAAGGATTTCGTCCACAGAACAGAGGATGTAAGCTGTTTTTTTAAATTATCTTTTATAACATCAACATCTTCCACAATTTCACCATTTACATTCTGTACAACAGGAACAACAGGTTTTGCAAAGTCAGCTTTATCTATATATTCACCCATTGCCTTTACAACAGGTTTCATTAAAGGAGAATGAAACGGAGCAGATACATTTAATACACGGGCTAATCTTGCGCCGTGTTCCTTTGCTATGGATTGTGCTTTTTCTATTGCAGTTGTTTCTCCGGAAAGTACAACTTGCCCCGGAGAATTAAAATTAGCAGCAACAATAATGCCAAACTGAGAAGCTTCTTTTAAAACGTCATTGATTTTTTCATCACTTAAGCCTATTACTGCAAGCATCTTTCCCGGTGCCTTTTCAGAAGCCTCCTTCATTAGCAAGCCTCTTTTCCTTACAAGAGATATGCCGGTTTCAAAAGAAAAAACCTCTGCTGAAAAAAGTGCCGAATATTCACCAAGACTATGCCCTGCAACAATAGAAGGCTTAATTCCTTTTTCCTTTAACATTAAATTATATACAGCCGAAACGGTAAATAGTGCAGGCTGTGCATTCTCAGTCGAAGTAAGGACGTTCATAGGACCGTTATCACAGAGATCAAGCAAGTCAAATTCTACTATATCTGAAGCTCTTGTGAATAGTTCTTTTTTCAGGGAAGACTCAGGAATTTTTTTACTCATCCCTACGTACTGAGAACCCTGTCCCGGAAATACAAATCCAATCATTTTGACCACTCCACCACAAAAGCACCAGACGTCATTCCTGCCCCAAAGGAAACCATTAAAACATTGTCTCCTTTTTTAAGTTTTCCTTCACGATATATTTCATCAAGAGCAATCGGAATTGAGGCAGCAGAAGAGTTTCCATATTTATCAATTGTTACTACGACTTTTTCTTTTGGAATTCCCAATCTTTTCATACCCGCATCTATAATACGAATATTTGCTTGATGGGGAATAAACCAACGTATATCATCAGGTTTCAATCCGGCTTTATCCATAACATTTTTAGAAATCCTGCCAATCTCTCTGACGGAAAATTTAAATACTTCCCTGCCGTTCATCTTTGTGTAATGCAGTCTCTTGTCAAGAACCTCTTGGCTAAACGGAAGTCTTGAACCGCCAGCCGGCAGAGTAAGATATTCGGCCAAACTTCCGTCCGCGTAGAGCTCGAAGGATTTAAAACCGCCTTCCTCGACATTCCCGAGTACAGTTGCTCCAGCTCCGTCACCAAAAAGTACGTAAGTATATCTATCAGTTTTATCCATCATTCTTGTTATTACTTCCGCTCCGATTGTAAGTACATATTTATACATACCGGTTTTGACAAACTGTGCGCCAACGGTAGTTGCAAAAATCCAACCGGGGCATCCAGCCTGCAAATCAAATGCCGCTGCATTTTTTGCGCCGATCTTATCCTGAACAAGACATGCAGTAGCGGGATAACGCATATCAGGAGAATTCGTGCCTACGATAATAAGGCCTATATCTTCCGGAGATATGCCTGCATCTTCAATAGCCCTCTTTGCCGCAATTGCAGCAAGATCACTGGTAGTTTGCTTATCATCAGCAAATCTTCTCTCAATAATACCGGTTCTTGTTCTTATCCATTCGTCAGAAGTATCAAGTATTTTTTCCATATCAAAATTTGTTACGGTTTTTTCCGGAACATAACTTCCTACGCCTAAAATACCTACGTTTCCCATATTACTCCTCCATTGCCTTTCTTTTATCCGTAAAAATCGCATCTATTATACCTTCGGCCACAACTTTGTCATTAACAAATATTTTTCCTTCGCTCTTTGCAAGCCCGTGCCTATAGGAAATAACATGCGATTTAACTATTAGTATGTCACCAGGTTTAACAACTTTTCTGAACCTGAATTTCTCTATACCTGTAAATAAACCGAATAAATTTTCCATTCCGGGGATTGTTAAAATAATAAAAGCCGAAACTTGTGCCATTGTTTCCACCATAAGCACACCGGGGAAAACGGGCATCCCTGGAAAATGTCCCTTAAAAAAGGGCTCATCTTCCCTAACGATCTTTTTTCCAACAACACTTTTACCCGGAATTACTTCAACAATCTCGTCAACAAACAAAAACGGGTCCCTGTGAGGCAAAAGTTTTTTAATTTGTTCTTTATTTAGCCTGAGAGGCTTATCAGGCATTCTCATCCTCCAAAACAGCTTTTCTGCTAAGGCGCATCTTTTTATTTTCCTTATCTATGTTCAAAACTTTAACGCGTATTTTATCTCCAATTTTTACGACATCATCTACTTTATTTACGCGCTTAACATCAAGTTGCGAAATATGAACAAGGCCTGTTATGCCGTCATCAAGCTCCACAACCGCACCAAAAGGATGAATTCGTATTACCGTACCCTCTACGATACTACCTACAGGAAACTTCTCCTCCACAATATCCCACGGATAAGGCTTGGTCTGCCTTAAGCTAAGAGAAACTTTGCCGTTTCGAAGATTTACGCTCAAGATTTTAACCTTTACTGTCTCCCCTTTAGTTACAACTTCTTTCGGCAGTTTTCTCCTTCCCCAGGTCAGCTCTCCAAGTCTCACAAAACCATCAATTCCATGTCCTATATCTACAAAAATCCCGAAATCTTTTATGGTTTTTACCACGCCTTCGATGATATCGCCCTTCTTCAAGTTAACAAGGGCTTCTTTACGCTCTTTCTCTCTTTCTTCTTTCAAGAACTCTCTATGAGAAACCACAATTCTTCTTATGGAAGGATTAACCTCAAGAATTTTAACCTTGAGTTCTTTGCCAACGTAAGAATCAAGAGTCTCCCCTTTCTTAAGCCCTACTTGAGATTGTGGCAAAAACGCAACGATACCTTCTACGTCAGTAAGTAATCCGCCTTTAATGGCTTTGGTAACCTTTGCAGTTACAATTTCTCCGTTTTTATATTTTTCTTGAAGTTCTTTCCACTTATTTAAATAATCTGCCTTCTTTTTTGAAAGAACAGCATTACCTTTGGAATCTCTATCTTTTACAACAAAAACATTAATTTTATCACCGACTTTAACGATTTCCTCCGGGGAAGAAATCATTTGGAGAGAAAGTTCCCTTAACGGAATAAAGTAATCTCCTTTACCCCCGGCATTAACCATTACACCCTCTTTCTCAAGTTTAACTACGGTAACAGTAATAACATCACCTCTTTTAAATGCCTTGGGAACGTAATGGTTGGCCAAATTCATAGGGTCTGAATTTTTTTCTTCCCTATGTTCTACTTTACCCGTCTCTTGCTTCTCAATCTGTCTTCTCGGAATCTTTTCTTTGGATACGGCATTAAGAATCGATTCAACATCGTTTGGATCTACCTTCTCAAAAAACTCTTTTTCGCCCATGTCACCCATCTCACTCTCCTTATAATCTTTTTTCTGTTTATTATACAATATTTCCAAATTTAGCAAAATATTGCTTTGTTTTACTTATTGGCAACAAGTGCACCCAATGCGAGGGAATAGAATTTGGATTCCTCACTATCTCCCCTTGATGTAAGCACTGCAGGTGCTGTTGTTCCGGTAACAAGTCCTGCTATTTTCGAATTTCCTAACTTAGTGGTGCATTTATAAAAAGCATTTCCGGTTTCTATATTCGGGAAAATCAAAATATCCGCGTTACCTGCCACTTCGGAGCGTACTTTTTTAATTTCTGCCGCTTCTTTTGAGACGGCAAGATCGAGCGCCAAAGGACCATCAACCACACAACCTTTTATCTGTCCTCTTTCATTCATCTTGGAGAGAAGTGCTCCGTCAACAGTTGCCTGCATTTTCGGATTTACGGTTTCCACGGCAGCTATTACTGCAACTTTAGGATTTTCTATACCAAGTTTATGCGATATTGCAACATCGTAGTTGATCATAGCCTGTTTCATTTTCAAGTCAGGTTGAGGAATTACGGCCACATCAGACACAACAAGCAACTTCGGATAGGTAGAAATTTCAATTATAGTGGCGTGTGAAAGTATTGCACCGGGAGGAAGGAGCCCTTCTTCTTTATTTAAAATTCCTCTCATATAATTTGCCGTATGGCAAAGCCCTTTCATTAAAACATCCGCTCTCTTGTCTCGCACCGCACGTACCGCCTGTCTTATCGCTTCGTTTTCCTCAGGAACATCTACTACCTCAAACAGAGAAATATCGATATTATTTGCATGAGCAACTCTTTCTACTTCCGATTTGTTTGCAAATACAATCGCATTGAATAATCCTTCTTTAACACCTTTCTCAATTGCCTCAAGAGTATGGGCATCCTGCCCGTACGCAACAGAAACAGTCCTCTTTTCTCTTTTTTTAACCTCTTCCACAATTTCTTCCAAACTTTTAAGCATAATAACCTCCCAATTTTCTTTAATTTTTACTCGCTATGGCAAGCGCTATAGAATTAAATTTTACTTCGCTTTTATCCGCCCGTGAAGGTATCATAACCGGTACCTGCGTTCCTACTATTATATGAGCATTTTTAAATTTTGCATAGTAGGAAAGTGCTTTTCCAAAAACATTACCCACAGTGATATTTGGAACTATAAGGATATCCGCAAAACCGGCAACTTCAGATTGTATTCCTTTTTTCTTCGCCGCATATTCGGAAATCGCATTATCGAGTGCCAACGGCCCGTCTACAATACAGTCTTTTATTTGACCTCTTTCGTTCATCTTTGAAATAAGAGCCCAATTTTCAGTATCTTCCATATCAGGATTTACAACCTCAACAGCCGAAAGGAGTGCTACCTTAGGAGTGTCGGTACCAAGTTTATTCGCAACACTCACGGCATTTTCTATAATAGCAACAAGCCCGTTTAAATCAGGATTTATATTAACACCACCGTCACTCATCAAAACAAGTTTATTGGAAACCGAAGTGTCCTCAAAAACAAACACATCACTGATCAATTTATCAGTTCTTAATCCGTTTTCTTTATCCAAAACTGCCTTAAGAAGATAAGCGGTTTTGATTTGGCCTTTAAGCAAAATTCCTCCATTCGATTTAACTTCTCTTACTGCAACCGTACCTTTTTCGATTTCGTTTTTCACACCCACAATTTTCTCAACAAAATCCGTATTTTCAAACTGCGAAAGTGTTTGCTCGATCTTACTTTTATCTCCTACCAAAACTGCCGTTCCGAATCCGTAATCATAGCTCCTCTTGACTGCGGTAACGGCTTCAATATCTTCTCCTCCGGCTACAACAACTCTTTCTTTACCTTTCGTTTTTAAATGCGCAAAAAGTTCATCGAAAGTTTTGAACATGATAACCTCCTTCTAAACATACTCTCTGGGCTCTTCTTCCCCACGCAGCACCCTTAAAGCAGCAAATGCCAATGCCTCAAGTTCCTTTTCACCTGGATAAACAACAATTGGAGCAATCCATTCTACTCTGCGTTTTACCTCATCAACAAGTTCGCCATTATAAGCAATACCACCGGTTAAAATGATTGCTTCCACGTTTCCCTTTAACACGGTCGCCATGGCAGCGATTTCCTTGGAAATTTGATAGCACATTGCTTCAAAAATCTGAGTAGCATATTTATCTCCTTTTTTTACTTTATCTATCACTTCACGCATATCATTAGTTCCGAGATAAGAAGTTAAACCTGCACTCTTGGTTAAAAGCTTTTTTAACTCTTTTTCGCTGTACTTACCGGAATAAGACATTTCCACTATATTTATAGACGGCAATCCGCCAGCTCTTTCCGGAGAAAACGGCCCGCCTTCATTTGCATTATTCACATCTACAATTTTTCCGTTCTTTATCGGAGCAATGGAAATTCCGCCACCAAGATGTGCAACAATAATGTTCAAATCCTCAAATTTTTTATTGTGCTCCTTTGCATACCTATAAGCATTCGCGCGGATGTTCAACGTATGAAGTAAAGAAAGCCTTTTGATTTCTTTTAAGCCGGAAATTCTCGCAATATCTTCAAATTCATCTACCGAAACTGGATCTGCTATAAAAGCGGGTACTCCAAGAGAATCCGCAATTTCTTTTGCAAGTATTCCCCCTAAATTCGACGCATGCTCAACCCTTGCATGAACAAGATCATTTATCATTGCATCATTTACAGGATACGTTCCCGCCTTAATAGGCTTTAAAACACCTCCTCGGCCGACTACAGCATCCAGAGATGAAAGTTCTATGCCATGCGCTTTAAGAATTTTTAGCACTTCCTCTTTTCTGAATTCTTTTTGATCGAGCAGTCTGTCAAATTTTACAAGTTCTTCATTCGAATGATGAATTGATTCGGAAAATACAAGATTCTCATCATCATAAAGCCCTACTTTCGTAGAAGTAGAGCCTGGGTTTATAACGAGTATTCTCATACCCACCTCCTTAAAAGTTCTTTTGCTTGCATTAAAGTAGTTCTGGTAATATTGCTTCCAGAAATCATACGTGCAATTTCGTTTACCCTTTCGCTATCATTCAGTTTTTTTACGGTAAGGTAAGTTTCCCCATCTTTAATCTCTTTTTCCACAACAAGATGCTCTCCCGGCAGTGAAGCAATCTGCGGAAGATGAGTTATACAAATTACCTGTCTGTATTTAGAAATTTCCAAGAGTTTTTCCGCAACTTTTTCGCCTGTTTTTCCACCAATGCCGGCATCTACCTCATCAAAAGCAAGTGTAGGAATTTCATCAACTTCTGCAATTACCCTTTTTATGGCAAGCATTATCCTGGAAAGTTCACCGCCTGATGCAATTAAAGAAAGTTTTTTAAATCCTTCGCCGGGGTTAGGAGCAATAACGAATTTTACAGAATCTATGCCGTCAGAAAAAAGTTTTACCTTTTTTCCGTCAATATCAATGCCATTTGTATCTTCAAGACGAGCGATATCGACAGCAAAATCCGCATTCTCCATAGCAAGATCTTTTAGTTCTCGCAATACCTCTTTTCTGAACCGAGCTGCAACTTCCGCTCGTTTGCTTGAAAGAGAAGTTGCATCTCCTTTTAATTTTTTGAGTAATTCTTCTTTTTCGTTTTTCAATTCTTCAATGCGCTCGTTCAAATTACTGAATGAATTCGACTTTTCTTCAAGTTCCGCAAGATAATCGATAAGCTCGGGAATTTCTCTTCTGTATTTCATTTTAAGTGCGGACAAAAGAGAAAGCCTTTCTTCGATTTCACTAAGCCGTTCAGGATCAAACAAACTTTCGGATGAAAAATTCGAAAGTTCTCTGTCAATATCCCTGAGTTCGGAGCGTAAATTTTCCAATCGATCAATTAAACTACTGAATTCATTACTTATCCTGGAAGCATTTTCTATATTGGCAAGTAGTTTATCCATCTGATCAATAAGCGAATAAGAATCACTTTGTGAAATTATAAAACGTGATTCGTTTATCAAATCGGAAAGCTCTTGCGCATTCGTAAGGAGTTTTTCTTCTTCTTTGAGGCTTTCCTCCTCACCTTCCTTCAGATCAGCTTTTCTAAGCTCCGCTATCTCAAAATTTATAAATTCTCTTTCTTCTCTGTATTTTTTATCCTGTTCCGTAAGCTCGCCGATTTTTGCGTTTATATCTTTTAATCTGCTTATTTCCTCTTTAACACGTTCCTTTAAAGTGAGCAATTCGGAGCCACCAAACCTGTCAAGTATATCAATATGATTATTTTCGTTAAGTAGAGACTGAACTTCATGCTGCCCATGCATATCCACAAGGGAGCGCCCCACATCCTGAAGAATTTTTAACGGAACGAAATGCCC
>JALSNB010000366.1 GCA_026987225.1 Caldisericaceae bacterium | reverse complement strand
GTAAAATCGAGAGTTTTTCCTGAAACAATTTCAGCGTCCGCATCCGTGCCGTAAAATAAATTCTTAAAAATTGCTTTTTTACTTTTTCCGTCTTCACGATTTTTACGAGCCCTATTTCGCCGGTTCTTTCGACGTGCGTGCCTCCGCACAGGGATATGTCCACTCCCGGAATTTCAACGATCCTTATTTTTCCGTGAACGTCGTGCTTTTTTCTTATGTTAAGTTTTTTCAGTTCTTCTTCGCTTACAAAATACTTTTTTACGGGAATATCGGAAAAAACAACCGAATTTACGAGCGCTTCAACCTTATCGAAATTTATTTGCAAAGAATTGTTTTGCACGTCAATAGTGCAGGCATTCTCGCTCATATGAAACGCAACAGTCTCCGTATCAAACTCTTTCAAAAGCACGGCCGAAAGAATGTGCTGAGCCGTGTGAAGTGCGGAAATTTCAGCCCGTCTTTCTCCGTCTATTTCGCAGACAACCTTTTCAGAAGTTGGGAATTCATCGACATAATGAACAATTTTTCCGTTTTCTTCACTTACGTAAAGCACGTTGGAATCACCGATTTTTCCCCTGTCTCCTATCTGCCCGCCTTTTCCGTCCGGGTAAAATTCCGTTCCGTCAAGCAAAACAAACTTTCCTTTTTCGTTTGTTCCTTTCTCTACAACCTTTGCACCGAATTTAATATTTTCCAAAGACTTTCATCTCCTTTTCAAAAATCGGCGGAAGTTTTACCGAACCCGAAGGCATTGTTGAAAGCGCCGGCTTGTCAGAGACACCGAAAACAAGAGCGCCTCTTTCCTTTGCATAAACTGCCGCAGAAAAAACTTCTCCTGTGATTAAAATTTCTTCCTCAAGAAGCGTGGAAACGGGCGTATCCTGCGGAAGAAAATTCATCCTTTCGATTGTCTTTCGAAACTCCGCCTTTCTGAAAGAAGGGAACGCAGTGGGGTTTCCACTAAGGACGTTTTTGTAAACGGCTTCCGCCGCCTTTCTCAACGCACCTTTTGCCCTGCTTATTGCAAAACAGAGCACCTCCTCTATACCGTTCATTGCCTTAAGTTCCTCAAAACTTATCGCACCGCCGTAAATCAGCATACTCAAAATAGAAACAAAATCCTGATTATCCGAAGTTATGTAAAAATAATCCTTTTTATTCAGTTTGTCATAAACGGAGAAAAACTCGTCTTTATCGAACCGTTCGAAAATTTCGCCTGCAAGTTGAAATATCGCCTCAATCCGCGCTTTGTCTATCGCCGAATCGTTTCTTCCGCGCGCTCCGATTGCCGTTTTGTCTATGTCAA
>JALSNB010000365.1 GCA_026987225.1 Caldisericaceae bacterium | reverse complement strand
CCCTGTGCAATGCCTGAGGGGAATTTGCATACCGGATATACGGATGTGAGGCCGTTTAACGTGAACTTTGCCACAGCGTTTTTGTCTGCAAGCGTTGCATAGAAAAACCCTTCTTTGCCTTTTGTGATTTTCCTTACGTCTCCGAGCGACGCATCGTCTATCGAAGAAATGAGTTTCCCGTCTCCGTTCAGAATCAATATTCTGTCTTCCATTCCGACGAGTATATGCCCTTTTTTATCCGAGAAAATGCAGAAAGCATTGGGGATTTGGACTCCGTAAAGTTTGCTTATCCGTTTTTTCAGTTCTCCGGACGGTGAAAATTCGACAATCTGACTCTCTTCCGTTCCGCTGAAACTCAAAGTCCAAATATTTCCTTTGCCGTCAAGCGTTGCGCCGAGCGGATTGACGAGTCTCGGGCCGCTTGTCTGCTTGAAATCCTCGGAAGCCATAAAGAGCCCCGAAGATAAAAATACCGAAAGCCTCTCTCCGACAGGTGAACCGAACGGTGCGTCGCTTTCCTCATCCCAATGGTAGTAGCCCGCATCCATTACGAACACGTTGCCGTTCCAATATGCAATGCCTGCAGGCGTGAGGAAAGTTCCCTTCGGTTGGTTGGGGTATGAAGATGCAGACTTTCCTATCGTGCCTATCAGTTTGCCATTGCTTGAAAACACGAGCACTCTGCCCTTTGCCTCACTTCCTTTTATCAGCCCCCTGTCGGCAACGTATATGTTGCCCGCTTCGTCAACGTCCAGATCGGAAGGAAAGTATAGGCCGCCGTTTGTAATTTTCCTTACGAAGTTCAGTGCCGTATTGTAAACGTATATTGCACACTCAGACATGCTTATTGCATAAACAAAGCCGTTTTTTGCCGCGAGCCCGCCCGGGAACGGAATGTGCGTTTCCTTTATCACTCTGTATTTCGAATCAAGCATGTATATTTCGCCTTTGAAGTAGTCGCTTACGTATATGCCGCTTTTGTTTGCCGCAACACCGACGGGCGACTCGAACGTTTCGCTCCCGAAACTTCCGAGGTATTTTCCGCCTTCGTCAAATATCTTCACACGGCCGGAAAGCGGATCAGCAACATAAAAAGTGCCGCCGAAAAATGCGATATCAGTGGGATAAATGAGATTGTTCAGAGAGCCGAATGTGTATTCGTTCTGAAAAACGCTGTTTACGATATGTATGCGTCCGTAGGAATTATCGATTACGGCAATGTTTCCGTTTCCTATTGCACATATTCCCTGCATCGGAAAAAGATACGTCGAGTTAAAATCGTCTTCGTAAAAATTCGCTTCAGACAGGGA
>JALSNB010000364.1 GCA_026987225.1 Caldisericaceae bacterium | reverse complement strand
GGGCATTTTTGGAGCAACATATCATTGCACGCCCCAGATTCAAAGAATTTCTCATCGGATATCCGTCTCTTTTGCTTACAGTTATGGCGGCTCGGCTAATGCGTAAAAAATGGCTAATTGTTTTTGCCGCACTTGCGGTTATGGGGTCAATGTCAGTTGTAGATACCTTTTCACACTTAAGAGAAACATTCCTTGTCTCTATGTACAGAAGCCTATGGGGAATAGCAATAGGTATTATTGTATCTATTATACTGCTCTTACTATCCTATGTCCTTTTAAAGAAAATTATAAATAATGAGAAGTAGAAATATTTTAAAACAAAATGCAGTCCAAGCATCTCTCATATTTATGGCTGCAGCAGTGATAAGCAGATTGCTCGGACTTGCAAGGGACATGCTTTTCAGTGCATATTTCGGAACAACCTATGCGGCCGATGCCTTGAATGCGACACTACCGATTACTTCAGTTACATTAAACATAACGGCAAGTGCTATCGCCGTATCATTTATTCCTCTGTTCATAGAACTTTTAGGCAAAAATAGAAAAAAGGCCTTGAGCGATCTTGAAGTTGTGTTCAATTATATTGTGATAGGACTCGGAGTTTTTATGGCTTTACTTATAATTTTTTCTTTTCCGCTTGTAAAAGTATTTACACCTGGCTTTAAAGCCTATTCTCTCGTAAAAATTACCGCACACCTTATCGATCTGTTTGCAATAGCCTCCTTTTTCTGGGGTATAGCTAATTTTTTATACGCAGTCGCCCAGGCAGAAAAACATTTTTTAATAACGGCAATAGTCGCGCTTGTGCTGAATACAACCATCATCATATTTTTGATTGTATTTCATAAATCACTTGGCGTTGCGTCCTATGCAATCGGTATGCTGTTCGGAGCATTTCTACAAACTCTCATGATGCTCTTATACGGGAAATTTGAGCTTGGGATGCGTTTTTCTTTTAATCTAAAGGTAAACGGTACCATTCTTCCAGCACTATTATATCTCTCCATTCCGTTAATTTTACAGCAAATATCCACATATACGGTAACAGTTGTAAGTAATAATGTCGCATCGACACTGAGAGAGGGAAGTATAGCAGCCCTCGGCTACGCAAACAAACTGAGGCAATTTTCGCTCGGCGTGCTTACCGTTCCGCTTGCCACGTCATATTACCCGTTCCTATCGGAAGCTGCCTCAAAAAAAGACTATGAAGAATTGAGAAACATTTTTTCTAAAAGCATACGCTTTGCATCTTTCTTTATAATCCCGGTTACATTTATTTCGGTTATATTCAGTAAACAAATTGTAGCAATTGTTTTTCAGAGGGGAGCATTCAATAACGTAGCGGTAAATCTTACGGCAAAACCGTTTGCTTTTTATTCTCTCGGAGTGTTTGCGGCAATGGTATCAATAGTGGTAATGAGGGTTTTTTTCGCCATGAAAGACATGTGGACGCCAACCATACTTACTATAATTACAGCGGCAGTAAATATAATAATTATATTCCCGTTGGTTAAATTGTACGCACATTCCGGAATTGCTCTTGCGGTAAGCATAGGATTATATTTGGATATGACTTTGCTTATTATATTTATAAGGAAAAAGACCGGTGCACTTTACGGAAAAAAAATTCTTACATCAATTGTAAAACTCACGATAGGTTCCATAGTGAGTAGCGCCTTAATGTTTTACTCTTACCGGTACATAGAAAAACTTTTACCAAAATCAAATTGGTTCGTTGCAATAAATCTTACCGGAACATTCATACTTTTCTCGATAACATACATTGTAGCATTAAAACTCATGAAATCAGAAGAAATCACCAGTGCGTATTACGTATTAAAAAAGACAATAAACAAAATAAGAAGAAAATAGGAGGCGTTAAAGCGTGAAATACGGCTTTATATCGGATATACACGGAAATTACGAAGCTCTCACAAAAGCATTGGAAATTTTGCACGATAAGAATGTAAATTTTATTTACTCTGCAGGAGACATTGTAGGTTACGGCCCGAACCCGGAAGATTGCGTTAAGGAAATTCAAAAACATGCAATCAACTCCGTTATGGGAAACCATGATTTTGCCGTAAACAATGAAGAAGAAGAGTGGAAATTCAACGCATACGCCAGAATGGCCATTCAATGGACTCGAGATCATCTGTCTCTTGATAGCAAAAATTTTCTAAAATCTCTTCCGTTCTTTATAGAAAAAGATGAATTTACCGTATTTCACGGCACATTGGATGAAGAAGAACCGTTTAATTATATCTTAATGCCGGAAGATGCCACAATAAGCTTTGAAAACATGAAAACACGGATAGGATTTTTCGGGCATTCACACATCTCAGGCATATTTGTGGAGAACAAATTAAAAATGATTGACTACATTCCGTCGCCTTCATCATACACATTTAAGCTAAACCAAAACAACCGTTATCTGATAAACGTAGGAAGTGTTGGGCAGCCAAGAGATGGAAACCCAATGGGAAGCCTTGCGATATATGATACGGAACTTGACTCCGTGGAAATTTTACGTTTTCAATACGATATAGATACCGTTTACAAAAAAATTGTTAGCGCGGATTTACCGAGATTCTTGGGTGAAAGACTGTACAGCGGAATTTAACTTTTCTTTTCTTTATTCTTGCTTCTAAAATTCTTTAACGTAAGAATACCACCGAAAATGATAAGCGAATAGTGTGTAAAAACTCTCCACATTATAATAAAAACTCCTATAAGCGGCTGCGGAATTAAACCTGCAAAAAGTGCAAGTATACCTACCTCTGCAGTCCCGCTTCCTCCGGGTGTGGGAATATATGCAGAAGCGATATAAAATATCAGCGCGGTAATTACAATTTCCGGCCATGGCGACATTATGCCAAGCCCGCGCATCAACATTACCGGAGTGAACAGAACAAGCCCCCATGAAATAAAACTCAAGACAAATATATAGATGATAGTCGACTTTTTCCCTTTTAAGATTTTGTCTCTGGCAACTTCAAAATCATCTACTACTTTTCTCATCTGCCTTATACCGTTTTCTATTTTTTCTTTTGGGAAAATTCTGCGTAAAAACGGACGTTTTGATATTTTTTCAATCCATATCTCAACAATTTCAGGTTTCACAATAGCAAAAACAAAAAGTGCAAAAAATATTAAAGTAAGAGCAATCCCGATATTTATAAACGCGTTTATCCCTCTGGATAACCGCCAGTGCGGCTTTACAATTGCAAGCCATAATGGCAAAAGCAAGAATATCGTAATTCTCGTAAATGTTCCTATAAATGTTTTTATCGCTATAATTGCCGTGGAATCACCCGGTTTTACTTTATTATCTCGTGAAAGAAGATAAATTTGAAACGGTTCACCGCCTCCACCGGAAAACGGAGTAATTCTTGAAAAAAATCCTCCTATCAAAAATATATTTAATGCGTCCTTCATAGGAATACCATATCCAACCATACCTGCTATGAGCTTCAGCACGTATGCCTCTATAATCCAATCAAAAAACATCAGCAAAAACGAAAAACCGAGAAAGTACGGATTGAACGATTTTATAAGCGAAACGAAGTTCCAATTATGCGTAAAAATAGAAACAAAAACGATACCAACTATACCCGCAAGTATTGCATATACGGTTTCTTTGGCAAGTGATTTGGCGTTTACTTTTTTTTCTTCCATTCAAATATAGGATAGCAGAAAGCTTTAATATTTAAAAGAACTACCCCCTATAAACTCTCTCAATATGGAAGTCGGCGGAATTTCGTCCGTAACAAGCGGTAGAAAATGTGAAAGAAAATTTAGTAATCTAAGCGCTTCTCCGTATTCTTTCTCTTTATAATCTATGGCACGCAACGCAACTTCCGCTTTTACCCTGAGAACGGCAAGCTCATAAACAAGGGCCGAATTGAACATAATGTCCGCATTTTCCTGATAAGGGAAAATATATTTCTCCTCTCCCCTGATTACTGTAGGCCAACGCCTGATTGTCTCACCTGCGGATATACCCCTGAAATGCCTATCACGAACAATCCGCCTTATAAGTCTCGTATCACGTGTGGGAATTCTGTTTATACTATCTATATTTAATTGAGTAAGTGCACTTACATAGATCCGAAATTTATCTTCCGGTTTTATCTTTTCGGTTAATGCGGGATTCAGCCCGTGAATGCCTTCAACCACAAGAACTCCGTTTTTTGAAAGCTTTATACGTTTTCCCTTTTCACTTTTACCCGTAAAAAAGTTATACCTCGGAAGCTGAACTTCCTTTCCGTTTATAAGATCTATAAGTTGTTTCTGTAATAATTCGTGATCTATAGCATCAAAACAATCGTAATCAGGTTTTCCGTCTTCGGATAGCGGGGTTTTTTCTCTATCCACAAAATAATCGTCCGTAGATATTACGGTAGGAACGAAACCGTTTACACGTAGTTGAACCTGAAGCCTTTTTGCAAAGGTCGTTTTCCCGGAAGAGCTGGGACCGGCGATAAGAACAATTCTCGAGCCTCTCTTTTTTATTAAGTCAGCAATATCAGATATTTTTTTCTCGTGTAATGCTTCCTGCACCTTAATTACATCAGAAATATTTTTGTTAACAATCGCCTCGTTAAGGTCACCGACAAAACGAACGTTAAGCCGCTCAACCCATCTTTTAGACTCCTGATAGGTCTCAAACAATTGATGGCGATCCGTAATATCGCTAACTTTCCATACGTTATCCCTGCGAGGCAGGAGAATGAGAAACCCTGGAGTATAAGGAACTATATCAAATACTTTCAGCATCCCGGTTCTCGGAAGCAAGGGGCCTGCAAAATAAACATAGTAACCGTCAATAAAATAAAGCGTAATCGTATCTTTTGACAGGTATTTAAGCAATCGTATGTCGTCAAAACGTTTTTCCCTTTCCAATTTCCTGATCGCTTCCTCTTTCGTAAGTTCGTGTTTTCTTATGGGTATATTGCGCTCTGCAAGGTTTTTTAAACATGCTTTTATTTTCGTTATAACTGAGAGATCATTAGTACCGTCTATTTCACCGTAAAGGGCATCCCCGTAAGAGTGTTTAATTTGAACCCTGTAGCCGCTGTTCACGTTTTTTATACAATAAGATACAAGGAAGGCAAGAGTCCTCTCATAAGTTCTCCTTCCCTCTCCTTTCTCCACGGATAGGAGTTCCACATGGCCGCTATCTTCCACTTCGTCCAAAAAACCCATTCTCTGGTTATTAACAATAGCGCACGTATATGGGTAATCAACATCTTTTACAATATCCAATATTTTCTTTTTCATTTCCATCACCTTCTTAAATTATTGTTGGGACTTGTATTATAATCTCATTATGCAAATCAAACAAACAATTGCAAAAGCTCTAAAAAAACATCATAAATGGGATATACTTTCCATTTCCTATGTTATTCTTCTTACTTCGCTTTCCATTATAAGATGGAATATCTATCCGATATTCATCGATATTTATTACCACATTGCAGCAATGCAGGGGTACAACATCGCAAACGGCATTACGCTCAATGCATATTGGGAATATGCACCGTTCGGTAGGGTTCAGCTATACCCGCCTCTTCTGCATATATTTATGCTAACACTGTTAAAGATGAAATTTTCCATTCCGTTTATTGCACAAATAACAAGTTTTATCATGTTTCCTTTAACATTATTCACAATATGGTTTGTTATAAGTAAGGTTTACAACGAAAAAATAGCATTCTTTTCAACGATTCTTTTGGGAAGCATCGTTCCGTTCTTCTGGCAATCTTCGGTAACGTCTGCCGCTTCGCTTGCGCAGATATTAGGCTTGCTATCATTCTACGCAATAGACAAAAACAGGAAAGTAGCAACTCCGATTCTATTCACGCTGCTTCTTTACTCTCATATTGCAATACCGTATTTTTACATCACCTCGTTTATTATTTACGGATTATTTAAAAGGGACAGAAGAAAACTCATATTTAATTCGACTGCAATATCCTTTATTTTCTTTTCTCCATGGTTCGTTCATACGCTTTACAATTTAAAATATCTACATCCGAGAAACGCCGTAATGCACAGTGCAATGCTTGTTCCAAAACCAATTCCTCTATATATTTTTATATGGTTCTTCGGAATAATAGGCATGACATTCTCCATTAAAAAGAAAAACGAATATATATGGCCCCTTGTACTTTTACTTTCTCTTATACCTATAGCATTTTCATACCCCGAGCGTTTTTGGAGCGCGCACGCCTTTATTCCTCTTGCAATTCTCGGAGGATCCGGCCTATTTGCTGTCTCCAATATTTCTATTCGCCGCAAAAACAGAATTCCGACAGCTATAAAAAACGCGGCAATAATTATGATAATCACCGCCATAGTATTGTTTACTCCGACGTTGCGTATCGGATATAATACAAGAATTACTACTTCATACTCCCTACTACCAATGCTCATTAAAAAGCCAAAGCAGATATTAAACCGTAATCTAAAATCGAAATCCCTTCTAACTAAAAAGAATTTTGAACTTGCAGATTTTATAATAAACCATTCGTCCGTCAAGGATACCATATACGTTTCAAACGGACCGCTCGCAGATTTTATATTTGCATTTACAGGAAGGTGTGTAAGCTCCGGAATGCTGAAAGAAGTAAAGCCGTATAAACGTCCGCTGCCTACAGATTGCACGCTTTTTGTTATAGAAGGAAATGTGGACGGCCTTCCGCCGATATTGAACGATCATTTTACACTACTCGGAAAAAGCGGGGGATATACGATATTCAAAAACAAATTTACAAATAAAGGTTGCTCGGTTCCAAAGCCAATAGCTCCGTTAAACGAAATATTTATTGCAATCTATTTTTCCTTTCTTATCGCTGTCATAGACCTTTCAAAAAATATTGACAGAAAATGAATATTCTGTAAACTCCTTTTTAAGGGAGGGAGAAAAAATGAAAAAAGTTCTTATCATTTTAGTATTATTAGTTCTTACGGCAAACCTTGCAGGATGTAGCAACATGACAAAGAGCAGTTCCGTCGGAAAGGGGTTATCACTAAACAAATTCGTGTTTTGCAACGAAATAAACGGAGACAGAGATTATGTAGAGAATACGAATAAAACATTTGTGTCTGGAAAGGAATGCCTCGCATATTTTGAAGTAACCGGATTCAAATATCAAAAGGATAACGGAACACTGTTGTACCATCCCATAGTGGAAGCAGAGATAAAAGATCCTGACGGGAAAATTGCGGTTACACGCACAAAAATAATAGATAAAGAAATGAGAGGAAAATCTCCTGCTCCGTACATTTATTTTCCAATTTCATTCACTCTGCCGCAAAACGCAAAAGAAGGAAAATATACTCTTACAATCTACGTAACAGATGCCATAGGAAAAGGAACTCTCAAAGCAAACGAAGAGTTTTTCATAAAGAATTCGGGCTGAATATTGATAAACTCAAATAAAATCGTATAATTGTGCCATGCGGAGGTTAAAATACAAAAAATGGCAATATTCGATGTAATAGGGCCTATAATGATTGGCCCTTCCAGTTCCCATACGGCAGGAGCCGCACGAATCGGCTATTTTGCGAGAAAAATTTACAACAAACCATTTGACTTTGTTGAAATAAATCTGTATAACTCTTTTTCCGAAACAGGGAAAGGGCATGGAACGGATATTGCAATTCTCGGCGGTCTTCTTGGATTTGCCCCGGACGACTCGAGAATTCTCAGAGCATATCAGTATGCAGCTGAGCAAAATCTCCGTTTTAAAATAAACTGGAAAGGGATAGACGAGGATCTGCCGGAAAACAGTGCAAAAATCACATTCTATGGTAAAGATAACGAATTTTTTGTTATAGGTAGTTCGATAGGCGGAGGCAAAGTAGAAATAATCAACATCAACAATTACCCCGTTAAAATTTCCGGCAAACACGATGCGCTCGTTGTGCTGGCATTCGATGTTCCGGGAATTGTAGCATATATCGCAGGGTTAATTGCAAAATCCGGAATAAATATAGCTTCAATGGACGTAGAAAGAGATTCCTCCATAGGAGAAGCATTAATGGTGATTAAGCTTGACAGTGAATTTCCGGATAGAGAATTAAATAAAATGTTGAAACATGAAAATATTAAAGACGTAATAAAGTTAAAGAGGCTGAGATGATAAAGAAAATCAAATTTAAAAATTTCGCAATGCTTAAAAGCGAAGTAAGAAAAAGCGGAAAAACCCTACCGGAATTTTTAAAAGAGTATGAAGCCTTAAACCAGGGCATCAGTATAAACGAAACAGTGGAAAGAATGGAAAAAATACTTAACGTAATGAACGAATCAATAAAAAGGGGATTGGAAAAGACAAACAAATCAAGAACCGGGATGACAAACGGAGGTGCATACAAAGTACGTAATCTCGGAATACATCTTATCAACAAGGATTTTACAGAGGTAATATACAATACTCTCGCAGTTGCGGAAACAAACGCATGTATGGGTAGAATTGTTGCAGCTCCAACGGCAGGGGCGTGTGGAGTGTTGCCCGGAGCATTGATATCCATTGCCAAATTCAACAATGTTCCACATAACAAAGTAATAGATGCACTTTTTGTATCAGGGGGAATAGGAGAAGTAATTGCAAATATTGCAAGTTTATCCGGTGCAAGACACGGATGCCAGGCGGAAATAGGCTCTGCATCATCAATGACAGCAGGTGCAATTACATCAATGTTTACGGATGATATTGACGCAATTGAGAGTGCAGCGGCTTTCGCAATGA
This sequence comes from Caldisericaceae bacterium, assembly GCA_026987225.1. GTDB lineage: Bacteria > Caldisericota > Caldisericia > Caldisericales > Caldisericaceae > S016-85. Next base: position 6,312 of record JALSNB010000364.1, on the reverse strand, counting down.
AAAATCTCCTTGGCCTCGTATGCGATCCTGTGGGCGGATTTGTGGAAATCCCCTGCATAAAGAGAAATGTAAACGGTGCTTTTAATGCAATCTCATCTGCAGAAATGGCACTCAGCGGTATCAGAACCGTAATCCCGTTTGACGAAGTAATTCTTGCCATGAAAAGAATCGGTGAAAAAATGTCTCCCACACTGAAAGAAACAGCGGAAGGCGGACTTGCTGCAACACCCACCGCAAAAGAACTTGTAAGGAAATTCAAAGAAAGATGAGAAACAAAAAAATAATAGGAATTGACTTTGGCGGAACAAAAATTAATTTCGCCTATACGGAAAACAAAGAGGTAAAGAGAATATTTAAATTTGAAACAGGAAAAATAAAAGATAAAAACGATATCATAAATAAAATTCTCTCCGGTATATCCGCACTTAAAAGTGATTTTGACGCAATAGGCATAGGAATAGCAGGCATGATAAATCACAAGAACGGAGAGGCAGTCTTACTTACAAATATAGGCGGAATACAAAACTTTCCCTTAAAAAAAGAATTGGAAAATATTGTAAAAAAGCCTGTATTCGTAGATAACGATGTAAATGTAGCACTATTTGGGGAAAGTAGGCTTGGTTCTATAAAATCCCTTGAGAATGCTATTTTTGTATCTGTGGGCACCGGAATAGGCGGTGCGATCATGCTCTCAAGGAAATTATATACCGGAAAAGATGGTTTTGCCGGAGAGTTCGGACACATTACAGTGAAAGAAAACGGGTTAAAATGCGGATGCGGTAAAAGAGGATGCCTTGAAACCGTTGCATCCGGAACCGGAATAGAAAGATACGTAAAAAACCGCTTAAATAAAAAAACAGACATAACCGCAAAGGAAATTGTGGAACAGGCCAAACACGGAGATACGTTATCTCTAAAAGCGATAGAAAACGCCGCGCACTACATATCAAGAGTAAGCGGAGATTTGATCAATATTTTTAACCCCGATGCTTTAATATTCGGCGGAGGAGTTATGGAATCCGACTTTATATACGAAAAAACAAAGGCAAAGATTCATCAATTTGCTTTGCCAATGTTTCTTAAAAACATGCAAATCACAAGGAGCACACTAAAAAATAATGCAGGTGCGATAGGTGCTGCTCTTCTTGCGCTGGAACTTCTAAACGGAAATAACGTATACGTATGAAGGTGCTTTATTCTTCGAGAAGCTTGGCTTTGATTTCCCTTACTGTTTGATCAATCCTAATTCTGAGTAAACCCAGGTTCGTCTCCTTATCGGAAACTACGGCAAGGAAGCCATTACCTATGTTTGCAAATATAACAAAAGCGCTGTCCGTTTCAATTATGACTCTTCTTGTTTTTCCAACATTCAACATTTTTGCAACCGTAGTGCTATTTCTAAAATTGCTTGCACACATTCCGGCAACAGCATCCGGATCCACATCCTGCGGAAGTAGAGAAATTACCATAAGCCCTTCGTTGCTTACTATGGCACTACCCCTAACGCCCTCTATTTTGTTTAATTGCCTCAGCAGTTCTTCCATCGGTTCCTAACCTCCCTTGTATGATTTCTATCCCGTGAGGGATCGCTTTTTTTATTACTTCAAGGCATTCAACTGCACCTTTCGGATTTCCCGGCAGATTTATAATTAGCGTATCTTTTCTTATACCGGCGGTTGCACGAGAAAGTATGGAAAGAGGTGTGATATCGTAAGTTTTCATTCGCATCGCTTCCGGATAGCCCGGAGTTTCCCTTTCTATAACAGCCCTTGTTGCTTCAGGCGTTACGTCTCGTTTGGAAAACCCCGTACCGCCGCTCGTAAGAATCAGATCCACTTTTTTTTGATCGGTATAATAAATCATCGCGTCCTTAAGACATTCCAGATCATCGGGAACTATTTTATAATCGGACAGTATCCATCCTTCCTTTTCTATAAAGTTTTTCAAAACCGGAATCGTTTCGTCCTTATTAATTCCCTTACTCCTCGTATCGCTTGCTATTATTATGGCCACCGTAATCATGTTCTTATGATAATATAAAAATGGAAATAGTCAAAGGGTTTATATATCTTTGAGAATCTGTATAATCTTTTTATGCTATTCGACACGATAATACACTTTAAAAACGTAGGATCTACAATGGATACGGCAAGGTTAATAATGCCACTGCTTTCACTGCCGTTTATCGTAATTTCGGAAAAGCAAACAAACGGATACGGACAAAAACAGAGAAAATGGTTTTCTCCTGAAGGCGGATTGTGGTTCACAGAGGCAATAGATGTTCCTTTAACAGAGCCAGTTTCATTATTCATGGGCATTGTATTGATAAACACTATCAGAAAATACGCAAAAACCGCAATGTTAAAATGGCCCAATGATATATATATAGATAACAAAAAAGTTGCAGGCATACTAACCCAAATCTCAAAAAACAGAGCAATTATAGGAATAGGCATCAACGTGGAAAACGAACCGCCAAAAGAACTTGCAAACCAATCCACATCGTTAAAAAGGTATGTATCCGTCAAAAAAGAAGACTTACTTAACGAAATTTTACAAGAACAAGAAAAACACTGGGAGAGATTTATAAATCAGGGATTCTCAGGCTTTGTAGAAACCTACAACGATTATCTTATATTCAAGAATAAAAAAATCACAATCAAAAGCAAAAAATTAATTACCGGTGTTGCTATCGGAGTAAATAAAAAAGGGTATTTGCTGATTGAAAATAGTGGAAAAATTAAAAAAATTTTTTCCGGCACAATTATAGAATTCTAACAAAGTTAGATAAAAACACGCTTTCCATATTGACACACAAATCAATAAGTATTATACTTTAAGACAAAAACACGGGGATGCTTCACAACAGGACAGCGTAATTATAAAATTTTATATATAAGGAGGAAAAATGGAGTACAAATACGTTGGTAAAGAAGCAAAAAGACCCAATGCAGTGGAAAGAGTAGCAGGTAAAGCAATCTTTGTAGATGACATCAAGCTTCCCCAAATGTTATACGCTAAAATTCTTTATCCAAAGTACGCACACGCAAAAATTCTCTCAATCGACACGTCTGAAGCCGAAAAAATGCCAGGAGTTGTAAAAGTCGTAACAGGCTCTAAAATAAAAGGCCCATTCGGCGATTGTTTGCATGACAGACTTCCAATGGCAGTGGATAAGGTGAGATACATCGGAGAGCCGGTTGCAGCAGTGGTCGCAGATACGGAAAGACATGCACGAGCGGCACTGAGTAAAATCAAGGTGGAATACGAGCCGTTGCCCGTTTATACCGATGCATTGCAGGCAATAAAAAAAGATGCAGTGCTAATCCACGAACACAGCGAAAAGTATTTCTACGTAACGCCGCTATACAAACCCACTCCGGGTACAAACATAGCAATTTCTTATGAAATCAAAAAAGGGGATGTAAATAAAGGTTTTGAGGAAGCGGATGTGATTGTTGAGGATGAATTCAATTTCCACCATATGTCATCCGTTGCAATAGAACCTCATACGACAATAGCACTGCAGCACCTTGACGGGACAATAGAAATCTGGACACCTAACGTGGGGCCTTTTGCAGTAAGAGAACAAGTTGCAGAAATGTTCGAAATACCCATAAGTAACGTAAGAGTCCATGTTCCACACATAGGAGGCTGTTTCGGATACAAATCGGATCCGTCCATAGAACCGCTCGCTGCATACATTGCAAGCTTTGTCCCCGGAAGGCCGGTAAAATTAAAATTTACAAGAAAAGAAGATTTTACAAGCACCTTTATAGGGCGCGGCATTCGTGCTCATTTGAAAGTCGGGGCAACAAAAGACGGAAAACTCACAGCTCTTGAGGAAACGCTTTACCTTTCAACAGGAGCATACGCAGACACAGGTTCCAACGTATTGATCGTTTCTGTTCAGACATCAGGAGGGGTTTACTATTTCCCTAACGCACATGTAAAAGGGTATGCCGTATACACGAATACACCACCGGTTGGCGCATTACGCGCATATGGCCATCCTGAAGCAGAATTTGCAATAGAAAGAATGATGGATATTCTGGCACGCAAACTTAACATGGATAGGCTTGAACTGAGAAAGAAAAACTTCATTACGGACGGAAAAACCAATGTGGTGGGTGAAAAATTCAAAGCAAGCGACGGAAATTTATTTAAGTGTATGGACAACGTAACCGAAGCAATTCCTCCGAAGTTAGAAGTAAAAGAAGATGATGATTATTACTATGGCGTAGGTTATGCAGGACTAATTAAGGCACCGAAAGCTGCTACATTTGCATCCAAAGGTTGCCATATTAAGTTTAATGCAGATGGAAGCGTTTCATTAAATATGGCAGGTGCGGATGTAGGGCAAGGGCTATGGACCGTGGCAAGGCAAATAGCGGCAGAAGCGTTGAAAATACCGCCTGAAAAAATAAAAGTTTACAACGAAATCGACACGCAATTTTCACCGTGGGAGTGGCAAACAGTAGGCTCGATGTTTACGTTCCAAGGTGGTAATGCAATAATACGAGCAGCAAACAAAGCAATAGACATATTAAAGAAAAATGCATCGTTAGTATTAAAAAGAGATCCCGATATGCTTGAATATGACGGGGAATACGTATATGACAAATCCTATCCCGATGTAAGAGTTGCAGTTAAAGATATATGCAGAGGTTATATAACAGAAGACGGAACAACTATCGGAGAGGTAGTTAATGTAACAAGTTATTTCCGATTGCCCGGTGTCCAGGGACCGGATCCGGAGACAGGAATGGGAAGAACCGGCGGAAGTTATACAATGGGATTCCAAGGCGTAAAAGTAAAAATAAACAAACATACTGGAAAAATATCCGTTGAACATCTGGCAACATCAATTGACGTGGGAAAAGTTATATATCCTAAAGGTGCAGAAGCACAGGTTTTAGGCGGTTCTTTGCAGGGGTTAGGCGAAGCATTAATGGAGGAAGTACGTTTCAAAGAAAACGGAGAGTTAGCAAATCCGGATTTAATTAGATACAAACTTCCCAGAATAGAGAATTTACCTGAAAAACAAACAATTAAGTTTGTGGAGACACATGACGCTACAGGCCCATTCGGCGCAAGAGGGCTTGGCGAACATCCGGTAATTGGCGTTCCACCGGCAATTTTAAACGCAATTTACGATGCAATAGGATATGATTTTAAGGAAGTCCCGGTAACCACGGAAAAAATAAAAGCCGTACTAAAAGAAAAAGGGCTTTTAAAAGAGAACGAAAAAGAATTGGTAAGTGAATCAGCGCCATCGGATGAAAAAGAATCCGGCAGGTAAGGAGGAATAAAATGCAAAGCATAACAATAACCTTAAACGGAGAAAAGAAAACGGCTTACTTCGAAGGCAGCGAAACGCTTCTGGAAGTCTTGAGAGACAAATTGGATCTTACCGGCACCAAATACGGATGCGGCCAAGGCGCATGCGGAGCCTGCACTGTTGTGGTAAACGGGAAAGCAGTTAAGAGCTGTATGGTACTATTCAGGAGATTAGACGGCGCAGAGATATTAACAATAGAGGGACTATCAAAAGACGGAAAATTACACCCGATACAAAAGGCTTTTATTGATGCCGATGCAGTGCATTGCGGATTCTGTACACCCGGTATCATAATGGATTTGTATGCTTTGTTTACAAAAAATCCCGATGCAACAGAAGAAGAAATTAAAAAGACACTGAACGCCCATCTATGCAGATGTACGGGATATTTACCGCTTATAGAGGCAGCAAAACTTGCTCAAAAATATTACAAAGAATCATTAGAAAAGGAGGTGTAAATTGAACGGAGAATTAGACATTCTTATTAAGAATGCAAGGTTAAGAGGTGGCAAAGGCGATCTGGTAGATATTGCAATCGCCAATAAAAAAATTGCACAAATTTCACCGAATATCAACCAGAACGCCAAGGAAGTTATCGATACAAAAGGTAGTCTTGTTACGGAATCTTTTGTAAACACACATCTCCATCTGTGCAAAGTATACACGCTCGAGATGATGGACGAGGACGCGTTGAAAGACTACCACGGGGAAACAATGGGAAAAGCAATGACGGCAATCGAACTTGCCGCAAAAATTAAAGAAAGTTATAATGCAAGCTGGATTATAAAGAACGTAAGAAAGGCAATGAATCTTGCTGCACGCAACGGTGTAACACACATTAGAGCATTCGCGGACGTGGACAGCAAAGCAAAATTGGAAGGCATTAAGGCATTACTTCAAGCAAAAGAGGAGTATAAAGACATTGTGGAACTGCAGGTTGTTGCATTTCCACAGGACGGCGTAGTGAGAGA
>JALSNB010000363.1 GCA_026987225.1 Caldisericaceae bacterium | reverse complement strand
CAGCAGTCTGCTTCGCAGACAGAGAAGAAACAGCTTAAAGTGGCGGCTGTTTATGCAACTCCTATTGAGGAGCCATGGGACGGGTGTATCCACAAAGCACTGCTAAAGGCGGAAAAGGTGTACGGAATAAAGTACGTATGGTCTGAAAACGTGGGGTATTCTGACTTTGAAAAAGTCCTGAGGCAGTATGCAAGCCAAGGATACGACATTATCTTTGGAGATGCTTTCGGTTCTGAAGATGCGGTAAGAAGAGTTGCAAAAGATTATCCGAAAATTGCATTCGTATTTGGCTCAGGCGAAGGGCCGGCAAATCCAAATCTCTCCGTATTTGACGATTGGATTCAAGAGCCGGCATATCTTTGCGGATTAATTGCAGGAAAGATTACAAAAACAAATGTTATCGGAGTTGTAGGCGGCGTTCCCGTTCCGGAAGTAAACAGAATTATCAACGCATACATTTACGGAGCTAAAGAAGTAAATCCCAAAGTAAAAGTAAAAGTTTCATTCATTGGAAGCTGGTTCGATCCTCCGAAAGCAAAAGAAGCAGCTCTATCAGAAATTCAGCAAGGTGCTGATGTAATGTATGCAGAAAGATACGGAGTAATAGATGCATGCAAAGAAAAGCACGTATATGCATTCGGCAACCTTCAGGATCAGCACAATTTAGCACCTGACATCGTAATTACAAGTGCGGTATGGGATATGTGGCCCACTGTAAAATACGTAATCGAATCTGTAAAGAACGGCTCATACACTGCACAAGACTTGAAAGATTGGTCAATGATGGGTAAAGGTGGGGCTAAACTCGCACCGTTCTACGAATTCAAGGACAAACTACCAAAAGATGTTATCGATCTTGTAATGAAAAAAGAACAGGAGATAAAGAACGGGCAATTCAGGGTTCCAATCAACGAGGCGCAACCCAAAGGAGACTAATTTAAGTTAAATCCTTCTAAATGGCACAGGGAAAACCCTGTGCCAAATTTTATTATGGAGAGGTGCTCATGGAAAAGATTGTTGAGATGCGGAATATTCGCAAAACGTTCTTAAATACTGTCGCAAACAAAAATGTTAATTTTGTTATATACAAAGGAGAAATAGTTTCCCTGTTGGGAGAAAATGGGGCGGGAAAAACGACTTTAATGAAAATCCTATACGGCCTGTACACAAAGGATAGCGGTGAAATATTCGTAAACGGTAAAAAAGTGGAAATTAATTCACCTAAAGATGCAATTGCTCTTGGCATTGGAATGGTTCACCAACATTTTACACTCGTTAGAACTCTAACCGTGCTTGAAAATGTAATTCTCGGACTTCCGTCACCCAAAGGATTCGAGCTTGACTTAGATGACGCAAGAAAAAAGCTAAAAAATATCATTGATAAATACGGACTTACGGTTGACCCGGATGCAAAGATCTGGCAACTCTCGGTAGGCGAAAGACAGCGTGTGGAAATCATTAAAGCTCTATACAGAAATATTCAAGTCCTTATCCTTGACGAACCAACAGCCGTACTAACTCCGCAAGAAGTAAGCGAACTTTTCAAAACTCTGCGCATTTTCAAAAAAGAAGGAAAAAGTGTTGTTTTTATTTCTCATAAACTCGAAGAAGTAATGGAAATAAGCGACAGAATAGTAATTCTAAGAAACGGAGTTGTAACCGGAGAAAGAAGAAAAGAAGAAACTAACGAAAAAGAGCTTGCACGATTGATGGTTGGAAGAGAAGTTATCGAAGCGTTGAGAAAAGAAAAAGCACAATTCGGGAGTGCTATTTTTAAAGTAAGAAATTTGAAAGCATTGAACGATAAAGAGCTGTTAGCCTTAAAGGGGGTGAGTTTTGAAGTAAGAGAAGGAGAAATACTCGGTGTAGCAGGAGTTGCGGGAAACGGGCAAAAAGAATTGGAAGAAGTAATTTGCGGCGTAAGAAAACCTATTTCAGGTGATGTTTTTTTAGAAGATAAAAACATAGTAAACAAAACGCCGAAAGAGATAATAAATTTGGGTGTAGGAAGAATACCTGAGGATAGAATGGAATCCGGATTAATCTTGGATATTCCCGTATTTGCAAATTTAGTGGTAGAGTTTTACGATAAAACGCCATTTTCAAGAGGCATGCTGATAAATTACCAGGAAATTAAGAAATTTGCAGAACAACTCGTAAAAGAATTTAACATCAAAACAAGTAGCATAGACGCAATCACAAGAACATTATCAGGTGGAAATCTCCAGAAAATCATTCTTGCCCGCGTGCTTTCCAGAAATCCCAAATTCATTATTGCATCTCAACCCACAAGAGGGCTTGATGTCGGTGCAATGGAGTATATTCACGAAAAACTATTGGAAGAAAAAAACAAAGGTGCTGCAATTCTCTTAATTTCCGAAGATTTAAACGAAATCATGCATTTAAGCGACAGAATTATGGTAATGTATGAAGGAGAAATAATGGGAATTATCGACAGAAGCAAAGAAAACGTGGATATAGAAGAATTAGGTCTTATGATGGCCGGTGCAAAAAGGAGGGTAACCGTATGAGCTTAATGCCGAAATTCAAATTAGAAAAACGCGGAGTTCCACCGGTATGGTTTCAAATAGTAATGCCCGTAGCGGCGGTTTTTATAGCACTTGCAATATCTGCTATTTTCCTGCTCATTATAAAAAAGAATCCGTTCGAGGCATTCTATAACATGTTTGTAGGCTCACTCGGAACAAAATTTGCACTGTCAGAAACGATAGTAAAAGCAACGCCCCTGATACTTACAGGCGTAGCGGTTGCAATTGCATTCAAGGCAAAATATTGGAACATAGGTGCAGAAGGACAACTCTATGCTGGTGCACTTGCGGCCACATGGTTTGGAATTATGAACCTTCCGCTACCCGCCATTATCTATATTCCACTTGAAATCACGGTAGGTTTTATAGCAGGCGCTCTTTGGTCTGTAATCGCCGGGTACTTGAAAGCGAAAATGCAAGTTGATGATGTAGTTACAACATTACTTATGAACTTCATAATGATATATATCGTTCAGGGTATATTAAATGGCCCGTGGAGAAATCCGCATACAATGTATCCTTCGTCAGTTCCGATAGCAAAAAATGCAGACTTTCCGAAACTAATTCCGAATACACGAGTGCACGCCGGAATAATTTTATCCATTCTCGCAGTGATTTTCATGTATTTCTTGATCAGAAAAACAAAACTTGGTTTTGAAATTAACGCTACCGGATCAAATCCAAAAGCAGCACATTTCCTCGGTATCGATACAATCAAAACGATTATTCTTGTTTCAATCATAAGCGGAGGAATTGCAGGATTAGCAGGAGTTGGCGAAGTATGTGGCGTGCAGTATCATCTGATCAGCGGAATATCTCCTGGATACGGATACAGTGGCATTGTTATCGCAATGCTTGGCGGATTGAACACGATAGGAGTTTTACTTGCGGCACTTTACTTTGCAATCGTGATAAACGGAGCACAGATAATGAGCGTTAACATGCATATTCCCATATATATTTCGGATGTAATTCAGGGAATAACTCTTCTCGTTATGCTGGCAATGCTTTTATTCTTTGAATACAGAATAAGGAGGGTAAAATGAACTCCAGCGGTATATCATCTTTTACGATTTGGTATCTATCAGCCACAATAAGGCTTGCTACACCTCTCGTTTTGGCAACAATAGGTGAAATGTTTGCAGAACGGTCGGGCATATTGAATTTAGGGATAGAAGGAACAATGCTGATGGGCGCACTATCAGGATTCTTGACGGCATATTTTACAAAAAGTTTATGGCTCGGAGTGCTTGTTGCCTCTATCGTAGGGCTATTATTCGGATTACTTATGGCTTTCTTTGCGGTAACACTTGGCGTGAATCAACACGTCTCAGGGCTTGGAATCACAATATTTGCTACCGGGCTTGCGTATTACACATACAGAGCCGTTATCGGTTCACCAACGGTTCCTCCTACAATAAAAGCATTTAACACGGTTCCGATACCCGTACTTTACAAAATACCCGTATTGGGCCCGATATTCTTTAACCAATTTGCTCTGACATACATAGCTTTCATTATTGTACCCATTGCAGCATACGTAGTTTTCAAAACAACGTTCGGGCTTTCTCTGAGGGCAGTAGGAGAAAATCCGGAATCTGCGGATGCCGTAGGCATAAACGTCTATAAAATAAGATACATATCAATGATTATTGCAGGAACGTTAATGGGTATGGCAGGATCATTTTTTACGCTATGCGAATTTAACATGTTTCTTTATAACATCGTTGGCGGAAGAGGCTGGGTAGCAATAGCACTCGTGATATTTGCAAACTGGATGCCATGGAAAGTATTAGGCGGCGCGCTGCTATTCGGAGGTATCGATGTTTTAGGGTTAAGGTTGCAAAACTCTGCAATTAAAATTCCTTACCAGATTTACTTGATGCTTCCGTACCTATTTACGATTATTGTTCTTATTCTTGTTGCAAGAAACGCATCTTATCCGTCCGCACTTCTGAAACCTTACAGAAGAGAGTAAAAGTTATTGACTTTTTTAGGGCTTTCTAATACAATGAGAACAGTTTTAATACAGACAAAATAGGGGAGGGAAAATGGATATAAACGATGTGATTTTAAAACTCAAAGAGACAAAGAAGAAAATTATTGCACAGGGAGGAGAATCAGCCGTAGAAAAGCAACATTCAAAAGGCAAACTCACTGCAAGAGAAAGAATAGAACTGTTAGTGGATCCGGGAACATTTCAGGAATTTGATATGTTCGTAAAAACGCGTTCCACATATTTCGGATTAGACAAAAAAGATATACCTGCAGATGGAGTCGTGACCGGAATAGGAAAAGTAAATGGCAGAAGGGTAGCTCTTTATGCACAGGATTTTACGGTTGTCGGAGGTTCCTTGGGAGAAATGCATGCCCTTAAAATTGCCAAAATGCAAGATATGGCAATGAAATTAGGTATTCCATTTATCGGTATGAACGACTCCGGAGGTGCAAGAAT
>JALSNB010000362.1 GCA_026987225.1 Caldisericaceae bacterium | reverse complement strand
GCAAAAGTACTTTACGCCTATTCCGAGGCCACAGTTCCAAAAATTACGGTAATATTGAGAAAAGCGTACGGAGGTGCATATATTGCTATGTGCTCAAGGCATCTCGGTGCAGACGCAGTTTTTGCATACCCGCAAGCGGAAATTGCAGTAATGGGAGCTGAAGGTGCGGCAAATATTATTTTTAGGAAAGAGATCAAGAAAGCGGAAGATCCGGAAAAATTCAGAGCTGAAAAAATCAAAGAATACAGGGAACAATTTGCAAATCCGTATAAAGCCGCAGAAAGAGGATACGTAGATGATATTATTAATCCTGAAGACACAAGAAAAATTATTGCAAACACCCTGGAATTCCTGAAAAGCAAAAGCGAAGAACTACCATCAAAAAAACACGGAAATATTCCGCTATAGGTTTGAAAGATGAATATATATTCTTTGAAAGACGGACTTATTCTCGGACTAATGGCAATGACAGGTGTGTTTGTTGTCCTTGCCATCATTGGGTTAATCTTATATTCGTTCGAATTAATTTTCTACAAAAAAGAGAAGAAAGCTGCTCCGGAATCCGCAAAAAATATAATAGTGGAGAAAGGAATTCCTAAAAAAGTCGTGGCAGCCATTGCATCATCAATATTCTACTATATAAAAGATAAAAACAAGCCTATGGCAATCAAAATTACACGACATAAGAAGATAAAAAACAAAGCTTACCAAAAATTAAAAGTTGAGAGGTGGAAAAATGGGTAAAAAGTTTAAGGTGAAAGTAAACGGAGAAATTTTTGACGTAGAAATAGAAGAAGTAGGTACAACAAAGGCTCCGTTAGAAACTCCAGCGCAACAAAAACATATCGAGAGAGAAGAACAACCGGTTCAAACGGTAAAAAAAGAAGAGCCCGTTAAAAAAAGCGTTGATACTGCGGGTAAAAGTGTAGTTGTTGCCCCTCTGCCAGGCAAAATTCTATCAGTAAAAGTCAAAAAAGGAGATAAGGTCAAAAAAGGAGATTTACTTCTTACGTTGGAAGCAATGAAAATGGAAAATGAAATATTTTCATCACAGGACGGAACAATAGCCGATATACTCGTTAGTCCCGGAGATTACGTATCAACAGGCGACAAATTAATCGTTATGGAGTAAGGAAATGGTAGAAATACTACTACAGCTTACCAAGCAAAGCGGTTTTTATCAATTAACATGGCAAGAGGCCGTTATGATAGGCATCGGACTTCTTCTCATATATCTTGCCATATTCAAACAAGCCGAACCGCTTTTGCTTCTACCGATAGGATTCGGATGTATCCTTGTTAACCTTCCGATGACGGGATTAATGAGTAGTCATCCGGTCGGGCTTTTCTACTTCTTATACAAATATGGCGTATCAACGGAAATATTTCCTTTGCTTATATTCATGGGTGTTGGCGCAATGACAGATTTCGGGCCACTTATTGCAAACCCGTGGACAATACTGTTGGGTGCAGCAGCTCAATTCGGAGTATTTCTTGCACTAATCACTTCAATGCTTATAGGATTTAATTTAAAAGAAGCCGCTTCCATTGCAATCATAGGCGGGGCAGACGGTCCGACATCCATATACACAGCAGTAAAACTCGCACCACAACTCCTCGGTGCAATCGCAGTTGCAGCCTACACTTATATGTCACTTGTTCCAATCATTCAGCCCCCGATAATGCGCTGGCTCACAACAAAGAAAGAAAGAACCGTAGTGATGGAACAGCTCAGGCCAGTCTCAAAAATAGAAAAAATCTTATTCCCTATTGTTGTAACAATTTTAATCAGCTTACTATTCCCGGCCGTTGCACCGCTAATAGGGATGCTTATGTTGGGAAATTTGTTCAAAGAGTCCGGAGTAGTGGATAGACTTGCTCACACTTCGGCCAATGAGTTAATCAATATAGTAACAATTATGCTGGCAACGACGGTTGGCGGAACAATGCGAGCGGAAAGTTTCATTACACTAAAAACATTGGAAATAATAGGTCTTGGCATTATCGCATTCGGAGGAAGCACGATGGGCGGTGTTTTATTAGGAAAGCTCTACTACGTATTGAGCGGAGGAAAAATCAATCCGTTAATCGGATCGGCAGGTGTATCGGCCGTACCAATGGCAGCAAGAGTTTCACAAAAAGTAGGGCAGGAAGAAAACCCCGGAAATTTCCTTCTAATGCACGCAATGGGGCCAAACGTGGCAGGAGTTATAGGAACGGCTGTTGTGGCAGGTATTATGATAACAATGCTCTTACATTAGTTTATTTTTTGTTTCGATACTAAAAAGACGCCCTAAAAGGGCGTCTTTTTATATTTTAGCCACTTTTAATAAATCCGTGCTTCCGCTCACTCCGGTATGTGAACCTGCAGTGATAACTACAGTATCTCCATTCTTCACTATACCCATATCTTTAGAAATTGTAATCCCTCTTTCAATAATTTCGTCAACGGTTTTAAAAGCTTCCACTTTTACGGGAATCACACCCCATTTCAAAGAAAGGAATCTATACGTGCTTTCTTTTGGTGTCATAGCAAGAATATTGACAGAAGGCCTATATTTAGAAACGAGCAAAGCGGTTCTCCCGGATTCCGTTGCGGATATAATGAGCTTGGCTTTTATTGTTTCGGCAATTCTATTTGCAGAAAGCGCAATAGCATCTGAAATATCCCCTTCAACCGGTTCATTGAATCTCTTCAAGTAAGATTTAAATATACTGCTCTTTTCGGTATTCTCTATAATTTTTTCCAT
>JALSNB010000361.1 GCA_026987225.1 Caldisericaceae bacterium | reverse complement strand
GTGGATTCAGGAACGGCATGGGAAATAGGCTTTGCCTATGCGGAAGGAAAAAAGATATACGGCATACTGGAGGATACGAGAAAACCGTCCCTTGACCTGCTCAACCCTATGATAGTGAATTCAATCGAACAAATTGCAACAAACAGGAACGAGCTAAAAGATATAATAAACAAAATGCATAAATAAGCGGAGTTGCAGTAGTCCGGGCGGAATGATACAGAGATATGTTTTACAAAAATATATGGAGCGGCAATGAATAAAATGTTTCTACCCATTGAAAGATCAAAATTCTTTCCGAAGTTCATAAGATTCATGAAGGAAAACGAACTCAATTATATCAGTTTGAAGAGAATGCCTTATATATTTGTAATTGATAAATTCGGCGATTTTAAAGTTAAATATATTGATAATAAAAACATAGATATTGATGCGATAATGCTTGATCCAAACTCGTATATGAATTACATAATGAATTTGAGGTATTTAGCTGAGCCTTTTGATAATTCAAAATACATACTGAGTGTTAAAAATAAAACTTTCTACTTTTTTATCTCGGAAGATAAACTCACAGACACAATTATTTTTTTAGGCACCTTTTTCAGAGTGAGGTATGTTTCCTTTAAAAAAGGTTTGTTTTTGATCAAATTGAACTCCGGATTGAGAGTATACGTAAAACTGCATTATAACTAAAATAATTTTATAGATGCTTGCTTTCAAAAGGAGGGGCAATCTGGTATAATTTTGCTATGGATACGGAAAAGGATTGGTTTTTGCCGCATTTGCGGGTTGGGGTGGAGTGGTGGTATTTTACGGGATTGCTCAATAATCGGTTCGGATTCGAGGTATCGATTTTTATGTCCGAGCCGAGAATGCTTCCCATGAGCACGTATTTTCCTTTCGTCCGCTCGTTTCTGGCGCATTTTGCGATATTCGACAGGGAAAAAGACATGTTTTACTTCGAGGAAAAAACGCGCATTGCGGATATCTCACGCCTCTCTCAGGGAAAAAGCCTTTTGAATCTTGACGTAAGCGGTATAAACGTTTTGTCGAACGGTGCAAATTACATCATCGGGGCAAATACGGAAAAATTCACGCTTTCCCTGCTTCTTCAGGCGAAAAAGCCCGTTATCCCGCATGGAGACGGCGGAATAATCAGCATGCTAAACGGGGATTCTTACTACTACTCCGTAACGAACATGGAAGCAAGCGGGTTTTTGAGAAATGGCAACGAATTTTTGAAACTTTCCGGCAGCGCCTGGCACGATCACCAATTCGGCAATTTTACCGTAAAAGGCGTTGCATGGGATTGGTTCAGTTTGCGTTTTTCAAATAATATCGAGATTATGGCGTTCCTTTTGAAAGACAAAAAAGGGAATGTCGAAAAATACGGGACGCTCGTCAAAACGGACGGCTCCGCCATACCTATAAATAACTTTAAAATCACAACACTCGAAACAAAAAATAACTACCCCGTAAAGTGGCAATTCGAATTCGAAGAGGGGAATTTCATCGTTCAATCGGTTAGCGATAAGCAGGTAATACGCTCAAAACTTCCTTTTGTCCCTCAATATGCCGAAATGCTGAGCGACGTAAGCGGAACGCTGTTCGGTGAAAACGTCTCGGGATACGCTTACGTGGAAATCGTAAAATAAAATTCCGTATTGACTAATCCCTTCAACCTTTTATACTTGTTTTATGTGTGTGTATTCAATTTTTGCGAAAGGAGTGAATTTTAATGTTTAAAAGCCTTGGAAAAGTGACTGAAATCCCTCTGGAAGAGGAGCAGATCATTAAATATTGGAAAGAAAGGGATATCTTCAAAAAGAGTTTGGATATACGTAAAAATAGCAAACGTTACGTATTCTTTGAAGGCCCTCCCACCGCAAACGGAAAACCGGGCGTGCATCACGGCCTTTCCCGTGTGTATAAGGATACCGTTCTGAGATACAAATCTCTCACCGGCTATTACGTACCGAGAAGGGGCGGCTGGGACACGCAGGGGCTTCCAGTGGAGATAGAAGTGGAAAAAATGCTTGGCATCCACACAAAGAGGGAAATCGAAGAATACGGAGTGGAAAAGTTCAACAAGCTCTGCAAAGAAAGCGTAATGAAGTACGAGGAAGAATGGAAGCGCATGACGGATCGAATCGGATTCTGGCTTGACATGGAGCATGCCTATTTTACTTATGATAACAAATACCTCGAAACTGTCTGGTGGATTTTGAAACAGATTTTCGACAAAGGGTTGCTCTATGAGGGGCGCAAAGTGGTTCCCTACTGCCCGCGCTGCGGCACGACACTTTCGTCGCACGAGGTTTCTCTCGGGTACAAAAAAGTAAAAGACCCGTCCGTTTTCGTGCGTTTCAAAGTAAAAGACAGCCGATTCCCGGATACGTATTTGCTCGTATGGACAACAACCCCGTGGACGCTTCCTTCCAATACGGGCGTTGCGATAAATCCCGATTTTACATACCTGCTTGTTGAATACGAAGGGCAGAAGCTCATCATTGCCGAGGCGCGTGCGGAAGCGGTTTTGGGCAAAGATTACAAAGTGCTAAAAAAACTCAAGGCAAGTGAAATCGAAGGCCTGAAATACGAGCCGCTTTACGATTTTGCGAACCTCTCCGACGAGGAGAAAGAGAGAGGGTTCAAAGTCGTCACCGCGGATTTTGTCACGGCAAGTGACGGAAGCGGACTTGTCCACATGGCACCCGCATTCGGAGAAGACGACTTGAAAGTCGGGAAAAAATACAACCTTCCTTTCGTGCAACTCGTGGATCTTGAAGGAAAACTTACCGCAGGCCCGTGGAAAGGAATGTTCGTTAAAAAGGCGGATCCTCTGATCATAAATAACTTAAAGGAGAGAGGCTTGCTCTTTAAAAAAGAACTTTACGAGCATGACTACCCGTTCTGCTGGCGATGCGGCACCCCGCTTCTCTACTATGCGAAAAAGTCATGGTTCATAAAGATTACGGACGTAAAGAACGATCTTATTAAAAACAACGAAACTGTGAACTGGTTCCCGGAACATATAAAACACGGCAGGTTCGGAAACTGGCTTGAAAACATAAACGATTGGGCACTTTCCAGGGAACGTTTCTGGGGAACGCCTCTCAATATCTGGGTGTGCAAAGAGTGCGGGCACAAAGAAGCGATAGGCAGCATAGAAGAGCTGAGAAGCAAGGCAGTGGAAGACGTACCGGAAAATATAGAACTTCACAAGCCTTATGTGGACAACATACATATAAAGTGCCCGAAGTGCGGCGGAGTGATGGAAAGGGTTCCCGAAGTAATCGACGTTTGGTTCGATTCGGGTTCCATGCCGTATGCGCAGTGGCACTATCCTTTTGAAAACAAAGAGGAATTCGAAGAAAACTTCCCTGCGGATTTTATCACCGAGGGCATCGATCAGACACGCGGGTGGTTCTACTCATTACTTGCAATTTCGACTCTGGTAAGGAACGAAGCTCCCTACAAAAACGTAATGTGCCTCGAACTCGTGTTGGACGAAAAAGGGCAGAAGATGAGCAAGTCAAAAGGGAACGTGATAGATCCTTGGAGCATTTTGAACAAACAGGGCGCGGATGCGTTCAGATGGTCGATATACACGGCATCGCCTCCGTGGACTCCGAGGCGTTTCGGGCCGAACGTTGTGAACGATGCGTTGAAAGGATTCATCATACCGCTGAGGAACGTTTACTCTTTCTTTGCCCTTTATTCCAATATCGACAAGTTCGATCCCACGAAGGCGGAATACATACCCGTGGAAAAGAGAAGCATTCTTGACAAATGGATCGTATCCAAGCTCGAAATGCTCAACAAAACCGTTTTGGAAAAAATGGAAGTATTCGACATAACACCTCTTACAAGGGAAATGCAGGCTTTTGTCGACGAACTTTCCAACTGGTACGTGAGGCGCTCGCGCAGAAGGTTCTGGAAGAGTGAAAACGACAGCGACAAACTCTCCGCGTATTTCACGCTTTACGAAGTGCTCAAAAAGTTCACGATCATGCTTGCGCCGTTTACGCCTTTCCTGTCGGAAACTCTCTATCAAAACCTCGTAAGAAGCGTTGACAAAAATGCAAAAGAGAGTGTACACCTCGAGGATTATCCCGCACCGAACGAAAGTTTGATCGACGAAAAACTTGTTAGCGATATGGAACTTCTCATAAACATCACGTCCCTCGGACGCTCGGCGAGGAAGAAATCGCGCATAAAAGTGAGGCAGCCCCTTTCAAAATTGGTTGTGTATCTGAAAAATCCGGAAGAGAGAAAGGTTATTGCGGATAACAAAAACGTAATCGAGGAAGAGCTCAACATAAAAGACGTGCTCATTGCAGATGATATTTCGGACTACTGCACGGTATCCCTGAAGCCGAACCTTCCGGTTCTCGGAAAAACATACGGCAAAAAGCTGCCGCTCATTGCAAAGGCGCTTTCGGAAGAGGGCAAAGGGCTTGAATTCGTGCAAAACGGAAAAGTGCGCATAAACGTCGGAGGAGAAGAAATCGAACTTTCCGGAAACGAAGTAATGCTCGAAATCAACGGAAAGGATAATTACGTAGGCGCATTCGACAAGGGATACTTTGTTTTCCTTGACACCGCTTTGAACAGCGAACTCTTAAACGAAGGAACGGCAAGGGAAATCGTGCATGCCGTCCAAAATATGAGAAAAGAGGCGGGGCTTGACATTGCCGACCGCATAGAACTTTCCGTAGAGCCGAAAGACGATGCCGTGAAGAACTTTGAAGATTACATAAAGAAAGAAACGCTTGCCGTCTCCATTGGCGATATGGAAAATGCGGATGCCGAAAAAGAGATAAAGGTAAATGGCACTTCTTACAGAATCAAACTTACAAAGCATTAGAAAGGCCAAAAGAAAACTCACGCCGATAAGAATTGTCGTTCTGAGTTTTCTCGGGCTCATTATCACAGGGGGAACACTTCTCATGTTCCCCTTTGCTACGGTATCGCACCGTTTTACGAATCCGATCGTTGCATATTTTACGGCAACGTCCGCAGTTTGCGTGACAGGGCTTGTCGTCGTCGATACCGGGACGTTTTGGTCCGGCTGGGGAAAGTTCATTATCATATCGCTTATTCAGTTCGGCGGACTCGGATACATGACAATCGCCACGTTTTTCCTGCTTGCATTCCACAGGCGGGTTTCCTTGGGGCACAGGATTACTTTGAAGGAAGGGCTGAACGTTTCGCACCTTTCCGGTATTATGCATTTTACAAAAACAACGCTTGCCATTGTCGCATTTTTCGAAGGGCTCGGCACAGTTGCGCTTACACTGAGATTCATGCATGACTTTCCGTTTCTGCGTGCCCTTGAAATGGGCGCTTTTCATTCCGTTTCCGCATTTTGCAATGCAGGCTTTGACATAATGGGAGGGTTCAGGAGCCTTACCGGTTATGTAAACGACCTTACGGTGAATCTTACCGTTATGACGCTGATCGTGACGGGCGGAATCGGTTTTTACCTTCTCTGGCAGCTTGTCCACCCTGTAGAAAGGAAAAAGAGAAAGCATATGTCACTCCACTCGAAAATCGTTTTGAGGACAACTTTCTGGCTGATCGTGATAGGTGCGGGACTATTCATGCTGCTTGAGTGGAAAAATCCGCGCTCCATAGGAAATCTCACGTTAAGAGGCAAAATCCTTGCGTCTTTATTTCAGTCGATTACCCCGAGAACTGCCGGCTTTAATACGATAAGCATGGCGAATTTGCACCAGGCAACGCTTTTCATACTGATGATTTTGATGTTCATAGGCGGTTCGCCCGGAGGCTCGGCCGGAGGAATTAAGACTACGACTTTCGTTGTATTCACCACATTTGTGATGAAGGCGCTCTGGGGCAGGCAGCGTGTCGTGATTTTCGGCCGCACGATCGACAGAGAAACCGTCTCAAGAGCCGTATTCATCGTAGGATTCGGTATTTTCGTAATTATCGTGTCCACCATAGTTATTCTTATGGCGGAAAAAGACAAATTTACTTTTCTTCAGGTGATGTTCGAAGTGTTTTCGGCTTTCGGCACGGTAGGGCTTTCGACCGGTATCACGCCGCACCTTTCAAACATTTCGCGCATTACGATTATGATAACGATGTTCGTCGGAAGGGTGGGGCCGATAAGTTTCGTACTCAGTATGATTGGCAGGAAGAAAGCGCCTAAGGTTATCTACCCCGAAGAAGAAATTGCTATAGGTTAAGGAGGGATTATGGCTAAAAAACAGTTCGGAGTAATCGGGTTGGGCAAGTTCGGCTCTTCGGTTGCAAGGCACCTTGAGCGGCTTGGCTACCCGGTGCTTGCAATAGACAAAGATATGTCGCTTGTCGAGGAAATCAAAGACGATGTGAGTTTTGCGGAAGTTGTCGAGGCAACGGA
>JALSNB010000360.1 GCA_026987225.1 Caldisericaceae bacterium | reverse complement strand
TCATCCTAATGAAAGGC
Organism: Caldisericaceae bacterium; assembly: GCA_026987225.1. GTDB lineage: Bacteria > Caldisericota > Caldisericia > Caldisericales > Caldisericaceae > S016-85. The sequence goes on along the minus strand of JALSNB010000360.1, from coordinate 1,322 downwards.
TTGGCGTGAAAACGGAGACTCTGACATTTCAAAAGGATTTTGCGAGTGCCGTTAAACGGTGCGGCGGTTGTACTGCGGATGTTGAGGTATGCAGTGTTGAAAACGGTTATAAATTCTATTTTCCGTCGGATCTTTTGAACTGCGGTTTTTGCCCCGCTAAAGAACGTATTAACGAAGACAAACAACGGTTTTTTAAATTTAACTACGGATTAATTAATCCCTTGTTCTGCATTAAAAATATTTTTGCACGATACGGCGGAAAAACCAAAAACTATGCGGCCGTAAAATGGGAATTCGGGAATAACATTGCCAATGTCAAAATTTCGAATACATTCCCCTGCGATACGGAAAACGTTTTTTACGACGTAAAAAGGAAAGCGGGAATTTTGCACGACGGAGATGTTTACACAAAAATACTTTTCTGGGAGGCACGTTCTTCGGATAGGCATTACGGGGATTTTTCCGCATCCGTAATTTACACGGTAAAATTATGCGGCAATCCGTATTATGTACAATTTTCGACAGCGGAAAAGCATGTCCTTCTTGACAATTAATCGCAAACGGATTCTCGAGGTTTGCCTTCAAACTGGTACGCCTGAGGGGAGTCGAACCCCTATTTGCGGCTCCGGAGGCCGCCGCTCTATCCTTTGAGCTACAGGCGCATCGCACAGATAAGTATAAGTCTATTTTATTTGCAATCAAGTGGAAAAGTAGTAAAATGCAGTATGGAGAGATTTGAAATCGGCAAAGGGGAGAGTTCGCACATCGCTTTTGTCAGGATATTTAAAGGTGCGGATCTGATTCCTGCGATTAAAAAGGCATTTCTTGAAAGCGGCTTTCTCACTGCGCAGATAAGCGGTGCAATAGGAAGCATGGAAAGCGTGAATTACACGTTTATAGGGGAAGGCGGAAAATACCGCTCGCCTATTGTAAAGAAAGGGTTCTTCGAACTGCTCTGTGCTTCGGGTTTTATCTCCGTTGCAAGCGGCGATGTTGAGTTTCATATCCACTCTGTTTTTGCCGATAAAAACGGTGCCGTCTTCGGCGGACATCTTCTTGAAAACGGCAATATTGTTTGTGCGACGTGCGAGCTTACGCTAACGGAAATAAAAGGCGTTGCGATTCGCAAAGAGTTTGATGAGAAGAGCGGGTTTGACCTTTTCAAGCTGAAACGCTTTTATAAAGAGTGATTTTAAGAAAAATCGAAATGTGTTATAATGTCACACATATTTTAAGGAGGCATAAATATGGATGAAAAAGTAAAAGGGATTATTAAGGAGTACGAAGGCCTTATCAAAAAAATCGGGATAACCGAAAAGCCT
>JALSNB010000359.1 GCA_026987225.1 Caldisericaceae bacterium | reverse complement strand
AGCATCTTATCGACGAACAGGTAAATGATATTGGTTTAAGGCGTGCTTTGAGAAATAATCACGGTTTTTGTAATTACCATGCATACAAATTTCTTTCGTACAGAAAACCCCTTGCATCTGCAATTATATATGAAGATCTGTTTCTTACTGAAATTCCGTATCTGATGAAAAATCATTTAATCCCTTCGCCTAACCGGTGTATCGTATGTGATGTGGAAAAAGAAGCGGAAGAAAGCGCGATTCAAATTATAGATAAATATAAAAGTGATCCCGATTTTAAAAACGCTTTTTTGAAATCCAAGGGGCTTTGCGTACCCCACTATAAAAAAGTTATTTCTAAGATTTCGAGTTTACCTAAATGGTTTAAGGATTTTCATATTGAGCGATACGAACAAATTGCCAAATCTTTGCACAGATTTATCGATAGCGAAAATTTCTCACTTGGTAATAGGAGGCCCCGTCTCACTGCCGAAGAAGAGCGTATCTGGAAGGAAGCAATAGAAGTTTTTACCGGATATGAGGGAATGAAATGGTAGATAAGTTTATGGAGATTGCGCTTTCCGAAGCGAGGCAAGCCGAATCGGAAGAGGAAATACCCGTTGGTGCCGTTATTGTGTGCAACGGAGAAGTTGTTGCGCGTGCGCACAATATGCGTGAGCAATTGAAGGACCCAACTGCACATGCGGAGATTCTTGCAATAAGAGATGCGGCAAAAAAACTCAACGATTGGAGGCTTGAAAACTGCGCGATTTACGTTACGCTCGAGCCGTGTCCGATGTGTGCTTCGGCCATACTTCTTGCACGTATTCCTAAAATTGTCTTTGGTGCGTATGATTACGAAAACGGGGCATGTGGGAGCAGGATAAACATACCCGTGAGTTTCAAGGTGTTCGGATACAATGCCGAGGTTGTCGGCGGTGTAATGAAAGAAGAGTGTAAAAGCATACTTCAAGAATTTTTTAGAAAACGGCGAAATCGTTATAATACGATACGGAGAGATGGCTGAGCGGTTGAAAGCGCCTGACTCGAAATCAGGTAGGGGGTTCACGCTCCCTCGTGGGTTCAAATCCCACTCTCTCCGCCATATTTTTTGGAAACAATGAAAAGAACGGATGTTTTGATTGTCGGAGGAGGCCCCGCGGGTGCGGTTTTAGGTAATCTGCTCAAGGAAAAAGGAGTGGACTACTTAATCATTGAAAGATTTTCCCATAACAGAAATAAAATTTGTGCAGGCGGTTTGCCTGTTGGTATAGAAAGTATTCTTCCTGCTTCTCTTAAATCCTTTAAAAGGGTCGAATATGATAAAATCACGATTTCATACAGAAATGTACTTTCCGCATCTTCCACCGTTAAAA
>JALSNB010000358.1 GCA_026987225.1 Caldisericaceae bacterium | reverse complement strand
CGCCGTCAATATAAATCGTTGCCTTTTGCAAGGTGTTTCCGCTTTTTACTATAAACCCGTTTTTAATTTTTTTCATTATTCCTCCTTAAACAAAGGAACGAAATCGAATTTGTCAACATCCACAAGCCCTCTATCCGTAATCTTCAGTTTCGGTATCACGGGAAGGCTCATAAATGCAAGCGTCATAAACGGATCGCTTACCGATACCTTGTTTTCTTCTTTTGCGATTTCGTGGAGCTTGATCAACGTTTCCGCAGTTTCGGTAATAGGCCTGTTCGTCATCAATCCGCCGTAGGGCAATGCAAGGGAGCCGAGCACCTTTCCGTTTTTCGTGATTGCAATACCGCCGCCCATTGATTCGATTTGCGCAATTGCAAGAAGCATATCTTTGTCATTCGCACCGGCAACGATGATGTTATGCGAATCATGCGCAACGGACGTTGCAAACGCACCGTATTTGAGCCCAAGCCCTTTTATGAAGCCGAGTCCGACGTTTCCCGTCGCTCTGTGCCTTTCCACCACTGCAATTTTTATAATATCCCTGTCCGTATCCGAAACCACCTCTCCGTTTTCTATTTTAGGCTCAAAAAGCAGTTCGTCCGTGAGAATCGTATCCGGGTGAATGCCTATCACTCTTATCTTTCCTTTTTTAGCCGTAATTTTCAAATTTTCAAATGTAACAGGCTTTATATTGATCGTATTCTTAACGGCATCGTCATGCAGCGCACCGTTGAACTCAAACAATGCTTTTCCGTTTTCGGCAACGAGTTTTCCGTCTTTGAACACTTTTTCTATTTTCAGTATGTCACGGAAAATCACAATGTCCGCATCGTATCCGGGAGCAATGCCGCCTTTTCTCTTGAAGCCGAAGAACAGAGCGGAGTTCAAAGTTGCAAGCCTCACGGCAAGCGGCAGAGAAATGCCGTTTTTCAGCAATAAGGAAATTGCAAAATTCACGTGCCCTTCGTAAACAAGGTCCTCGGGATGCTTGTCGTCAGTGCAGAGCAGAATCCTGTGTTTCGTCTTTTCGCTGATTATGGGAAGCAGCCTCAACACGTCACGTGTAAGCGAGCCTTCTCTCATCATAATCCACATACCTTTGTCAAGTTTTTCTTCCGCTTCTTTCGGAACGGTGCACTCATGATCAGCCATAACGCCTGCTGCAAGATACGCATTCAAATCCTTGCCTTTAAGCCCAGGAGAGTGGCCGTCGATAATTTTATCTCTGAACATCGAAACCTTGTCTAACACTTCGGGAACTTTTGATAAAAGCCCCGGATAATTCATTAGCTCTGCAAGCCCCAGAACACGGGGATTATTTTTGAAAATCGCAAGATCTTCCGCATACAGACGGGC
>JALSNB010000357.1 GCA_026987225.1 Caldisericaceae bacterium | reverse complement strand
CAATCAAGATCCGGGCGTTGTTCGTGATCGTGTCGCTTTTGAACATTTAACGGCTTTATTTCCGCAAGAAAAATTAAATTTGGCAGGACGGGGCGCTACGATTTCTACTCGTATCGTAGATTTATTTGCTCCAATAGGTAAAGGTCAACGTGCGATGATAGTTTCACAACCCAAAACCGGTAAAACGATGCTGTTGAAGGACATTGCAAATGTCATTGCCTACAATCACCCCGAAGTATATCAAATTGTTTTATTGATTGATGAACGTCCTGAAGAAGTAACCGATATGAAGGAAAGCGTTAGAGGTGAAGTGATTGCTTCTACTTTTGATGAACCGGCATCAAATCACGTAAAAGTTGCTAATATGGTAATTGAAAAAGCCAAGAGAATGGTTGAAAGCGGAATGGATGTCGTTATTTTACTGGATTCTATTACCCGATTGGCAAGAGCATATAACACAGTTCAACCTTCGTCAGGAAGAGTCTTATCCGGTGGTGTTGATTCAAACGCCCTTCATAAACCAAAACGTTTCTTCGGAGCGGCACGGAATATCAAAGAAGGTGGTTCATTGACCATTATTTCTACGGCTCTGATTGATACAGGTTCAAAAATGGACGAAGTCATCTTTGAAGAGTTTAAAGGTACCGGAAATATGGAATTACAATTGGACAGACGTTTGGCAAATAAACGCATATATCCGGCAATTGATATTGTTTCATCAAGCACCAGAAAAGACGATTTGTTACACGACGACAGAACCATACAAAGAATGTGGCTATTGCGTCGCTATTTAGCAGACATGAATCCTTTGGAAGCTATGGAATTTGTTAAAGAACGCATAGAAGATACCCGTTCAAACGACGAATTTTTGATGTCTATGAATGAATAGATACTTTTGGTATTGTGTGTAAATGTTTTTTTGTATATTTGAGCAATAAAAACAACCGCAAAATGAAAAAATTAGTACTATTCATTGTCATTTTATCAGTTTATACTATTTATGGACAAAATCTTCCTGTAAAAGAAGTTAATACAAAAGTGAATGAAGTTACCGTGTTTTTAAGAGGAGCACAAATCACAAGATACAAGACAGTGCATCTGAATACGGGTAAAAGCATACTGAAATTTATCAATCTATCTCCGTTTATCAAGGACAATAGTATGCAAGTGCGTGTACGTGGAGGTATTACGGTTTTATCGGTTAATCATCAACAGAATTTTGTTGACAAACTTCACAAACCCAAAGAAATATTGACTTATGAAGATAAGATTAAAGCCTTGGATAATAAGATTGAAAAACTAAATGCTTCATCTGAGGTTTTAGAAGAACAAAAATCTTTCTTAAAAGCCAATAAGGAT
>JALSNB010000356.1 GCA_026987225.1 Caldisericaceae bacterium | reverse complement strand
GTGCAAAATTTCGTTTTCTTGTGAAATCGCACCGATTGCGCTTCCAATAATCGTGCCGTCGTATATGCGTGGAAACGCATTGTTCGTCCCTGTTGATATGGGAATTATCGGCGTATCTTCCGCACTTTTTGCAACAAGCCTGTTCGTTCCGTCTCCTCCAAGCACCACTATGCAGCATACGTCCACCGCCCTCATCATTTCGGTTGCTTTTACCGTATCCTCTTCCCCTTGGGGGATAAATTCGAGTATTCGGACGTATTTGGGGAATTCCTTTTGCATGTATTTGCCGAAACCGAAAGAATCCGGCATAAAGATAAATTCCGTTTTGCTTATAGACAGAGCACTGTTTATGATTCGCCTTGCAATGTTTAGTTTTTCAAAATTGTTCACGGTAAAGGCATCGGATACTATACGCCTGATATCTTTCCCGGACTCGGGATTAATAATCATGCCTACTTTCATAAGTTTTTCTCCTTCTGTTTATAAGGTTATTTTAACAGCTTCTTTATTATAGATATAAGTTCGTCTTCGGAAAAGTACGAAATATTTATTTTCCCCTTATTTTTATTGCCTGTGATTTTTACTTTCGTTCCGAGTGTCCTTATTAATGCATCTTCAAGTTCCGTAAGTTCTTTTTCTTTTTTTGTTATTTGCTCCGTTTCCCTGACTGAGAGTTTTTTGGATACGATTTTTTTAAATACTTTGAGCACTTCGCTTTCCGGCAGGGCCGCAAGGCTCTTTGCATGTCCGAACGAAATTTCTCCGTTTTCAATTGCTTTTTTCACTTTGTCGGGAAGTTTTAAAATCCTGAGGTAATTCGTAACAAGGGATCTGCTCATTCCAAGCATTTCCCCGATTTCTTTGTCCGTGATGCGGAATTTTTCTTTCATTTCGCTTATCGCCATACCGATTTCCACAGGATTGAGGTTTTCCCTCTGTATGTTTTCCGTAAGCGTGATTTTGAATGCTTCTATGTCCGATACGTTTTTGACTATTACAGGCGCCGTTTTTTTATGCAAAAGTTTTAACGCTTCGAGCCTTCTTTCGCCGGCTATGATTTGATACGTATTATCTTTTTTTTCTCTTACGACAATAGGTTGAATTACTCCGACACGCTTTATGGATTCCGCCAATGATTTTATCGCATCGAAGTCAAATCGTTTCCTCGGTTGGTATGGCGACGGCTCAATACTCTCTACGGGCACTTCTTTTATGCGTTCGCTCATACGATTTTCGATAATGTTTTGTTTGTTTTAATGAGATTTTTGTTGCCTACCAATATGAGTTTGCTTCTCGCACGTGTCAGTGCGATTTTCAACTTGAACGGATCCGCAAAAAGCCCGTTAACTCTTTTCGAATCGACAAACGAAACAATTATAACGTCGTTTTCGAACGCATCTCCCGGTAGAGTGGCTTTTACTTCCGGTATGTGTGATTTTTCGAATAGTTCTTCAATGTATGATTTTTGCCTTTCGTATTGCGTGATTACGGATATTTTTTCTTTATCTACCCCCGCTTTTATAAATTCCTGTGCGGATAGAAGCGCAAACGTTGCTTCGGCTTGGTTCCATTTGTTATTTTCACCTTTGGGTAGGTCTTTTACAAAAACAAACTGCACGAACTTGTCCGGTGATACGATTTCCTTGAATTCATTCGATACGTTTTCAGGATTTTTTACGGTAATTTCCTTGTCCGGCATGGGGGAAACGTCGCTAAGAATCGGCTGTAAGAAATGCTGAATATGCTCTCCGAACCTATGCTCCGTTTTCAGTTTTATTCTATTCGTTTCCGGAATACGGTCTTCAAACGGCACAAACTCTGTGGCCGAGAATACAACGTTTTTTGCCTTGCCCGCTATTGCCTTTAACGTATTCGTATCGATTCCGATTGAATCAATCATTATTATCGCATAATCAAAATCGGAATTTTCCATATACAGATCTCTTTCGTTCGTTTCATATACGTGAATTAGTTTTTCTTTGCCCATGAATGTCTTTAACTCGTCCGAAAGCATGTTTTCCGTTTCGTTTTTTCTGCTTTCACACGCAATAAGGATTTTGTTGCCTCTTTTTACGAATTGGGAAACAGCTTTTTTAATCGTGTATTTTTTGCCGCTTCCGCTTTCGCCTGTGATACTGAAAAGTCCTTTAAAGTTGAGCAGTTTGTTGACCGCTTCGTTCTGCACGGCATCATTCGGAATATAAGTTTCGGTTTGGAAAGGTGCAACTTCCGACAGCGCACTTGTAAAGAATTTTTCAGGTGAATTTTCCGAGTATAGGAAATCGTATATTCCTCTGTATACGGGCAATTGCGTATCAATCGGCGCAATCAGTTCCGGTTTTAGAATATCGTTTTCGCTTTTTATGATCATATTCGAAAAATTAACCTGCTCGACCGTTGCAAATATTTTCCTGTTAAGGGGCGGGTTTTCAACGGTTAAAACTTCTTCCCCTTTTGCGATCCATGCCTCGTTTGAAGGTATCCTTAAGTTGTAAAAAATTTCGTAACTATCTTTTGTTTTTTCCTTTAAATGTGTTTTTATGCTACCTCTTATAGGATTTTGTTCGTGCAACACGGTTTTTAAAAAGGATTTCCTCGTTTTTAAATCCTGTTTCAAATAAGAGGAGAAAAATTTTTCGAATTCCACATTTTTACTTTTTTTCAGAGCGATTTTACTGCATAGGTTTTTTGCAGGGCATGTTTCTACGCACGAAGAACTCATAATTTCCCAGAAATCATCGTATTTGTCGGAAAAATACATTTTAACGATAGAATTTCTCAGATTCAGTATGTCTTTCAATTCTTTGTAATCCACATTGCGTTCATCCATTGTACTGTTTTCTTTGTTTATGAGAATGTATTTTCCCGTGTTGCTGTCGGCCGCAAGTAATATGCCTTTTGTTCTGTTTCCTTTGAATACGACCGGAAATTTTCCGAAGTGCAAAATGTCTTGAAAGAACACTCCGAATTTTTTTGAAAACTGCATCGATTTATATGAAAATTTCCCTTTTAATTCTTTAGGATAACGTTTTGCAATTTTTGCCGCTTTGTCCGGCAAATCTTCGCCCCTCATACCTCTGTAAAATGCAAGTTCTTCTCTGTTATTTTTCAATTCCCCGACGTACAATTGGTTCATCAGGGGCGCATATCTGCAATATTTTGCAAGGGATATTTCCGAAGGAGTGATATAAACATCCGGATAAATAGCTATCGTGCTTTTGTCCGTTAAACCGTAAACTGTCTTTAGGAAACCCGCTCTTTTCGAAACATTTGTTATGGAAATCGTGGAGTCTTTTTTAATTCCGCTGAATTCTTTTCCGGAAATAGTGAATACCGAATTATGCTGCTTAACGGCGATTTCAGTGCCATGTTCATTTTCTTTTACTTTAACAACTTTTCCTATTATGTCCATACATACCTCCCTTGACATATATTATAACTTTTTAAGAATAATTCCAAATTGAATTTCATAAACTTGACTAATCTGTTTTTTGGGATATAATTAATTTAAATTTAGGGAATTTTTGTAGCGGAAGGAGGGTAGGCTATATGGCTCGATTATACACAAAAAGGCAGTTTTATACGAAGCTAACGAGAAGGCAGAGAGAATTTCTGGAAACGGTTGTCGATATTTACAAAGAAACAGGAGAATCCGTTTCTTACAGGGATGTTGCCGATAGAATGGGTGTGAGCAAATGGACTGCCTATGATATTATCCAAGAGCTAAACAGAAAGGGGTTCTTAAAAGTCGAATACCGCTTGCGTCCGGGGCCTGGCAGGTCCGAAGTGCGTTTCATACCGAAGGATGCATCCATGGAGCGAGTCGGGGCGAAGGAAAAGAAAAACACCGTCGGAATGATTTCCGAGTGGATAAAGGAGCGCCTTCATAAGTATGAGAAGATGGAAATTGCAAAGGCGATTTCCACCGTGTCGAGAAAAGTGGAAAAAGAAAAGCATCCTCTGTCAATTGTGCTTTACACCGCTATGCTTTTCATTCTGTTTGCGAAAATATTCCGTATTGACATAGAAAAGATCGTCGATCTTGACAACCTGATGAAATCCAAAGTGCAGGCGCCGGTGCTGTTATCGTTCCTTGCCGAACTGATGTTTACGCTTGCCGAGAAAGAGGAGAGCGTTCTTAAAGAACTCAATTTGAAGGAATACACGATGCTGAAATTCAAAACGTTGCAAAAGAAATTCAGGGAAAATTTGCCGCTCATAACGCTTGAAGAGCAAAAGAAAGTCTTGAATATTATCCGTGAGACTATATAATGTATGCTAAAAATGTGAAAGGAGGTCGAACGAAATGAGTTTAGGAGAAAATGCAAAAAAGATGGTGCTTTCAAAGACCCTCGACGGAATAGTAAGTTATCTTCAGAAAGATCCGGAAAGGAACGTGCACAAAGCAATCGACACGCTTGCCGCACTTGCCAATAAATTCTCTTTTCTTCCCGTATTTAAAGAGCAGATTAACGGTGTTAAAAAATTAGCCGATAACGATCGTCCAGGAATTCATTTGCTCATCAATTTATTGAAGGATACGCGTCCGGACGTTGCACATAAACTTGCCCAGAATTTTGTTGTTAATGCCGCATGGATGGGTATTCCGAAACAGAGGGCCTACACAAAGCGTGAAGGTGTCAATGTTCCGTGGTTTATGCTGATCGACCCCACCGAAAAATGTAATTATAACTGTATCGGTTGTTGGGCCGGTTCGTACGATCAGGCAAAAACGATGTCTTTTGAAACTCTTGACAGAATTCTTACGGAAGCGAAAGAGATGGGTATCTACTTCATCGTTCTTTCCGGCGGAGAACCCACTCTTTACCCGCATTTCTTCGATATTTTGAAGAAGCATAACGATATGGCTTTTATGTTCTATACAAACGGTTCCATTATCACGGAAAAGTTTGCAGAAAAGCTTGCCGATGCAGGAAATGCGGTTCCGTGCATAAGCGTCGAAGGGTTTAAAGAGAAAACGGATTGGAGAAGAGGGAAAGGTGCATGGGACAGAGTGATGAAGGCAATGGATAACCTGAAAAAGGTCGGCGTGCCTTTCGGATATTCCGTGACCGAAACGAGCCAGAACGTTGACGAGGTGTTGAGTGACGAATTTGTTGACTTTATGGTGAACAAAGGAGCGAAAATTGCGTGGTACTTCCAGTACATTCCTATCGGAAGAACACCCGATGTAAGTTTGATGCTTACTCCGCAGCAGAGGTTAAAGTCTTATCATAGAATTCACGAGATAAGGGCAACCAAGCCGTTGTTTGCAGCCGACTTCTGGAATGACGGGCCTTACACTGGCGGATGCCTTGCGGGCGGAAGGAGATACCTCCACATCACGGCCGACGGCGGAATCGAACCGTGTGCGTTTATCCACCTTTCTCAGGGCAATATCAATGATATGTCTCTTAAAGAAGCCTTACAACTTCCGTTCTTCAAAGAAATTCAGAAACTTCAGCCTTATTCGGATAACTTGCTGAGCGTTTGCCTTCTTGTTGACCACCCGGATTACTTCAGAAAGATCGGTTCGCTGCCCGGAGTAAGGGGAACGGACGGAACGCTTGAGAATATGTCCAAAGATGTAGGAAAGCATCTTGACAAGCTCTCCAAAGAATGGGCCGAGCTTTCAAGGCCTGTATTCGAAAAGGATTTCCCGGACGTTGCGAAGAAGACGAAAGAATACAAAAAGAAGAAAGAAGAAATACTCAAAAAAGCAAACGGAGACATCGAGCAATTCTACGTGTCGGACGAAATAGACAAGTAGTGTATGAATAACGGGGATGCAGGCAAGAGAGGAGGCATTGAGAACTTTGAAAAGAGATTGTCTCAGACTCTCCTCCTTGTCTTCCCCACTCTTGTTGTAATCCTATTTTTTATATTCAGAGAAACAAACTTTTCCGATTTAATTCACAGAATAAATTTTACGAACCTCTTATTTATATTTATTCTTTTGCTTGGCGTATGGCTGCTTGATGCCCTGAAATTTTATCTCGTAGTGAGATTTTCCGGCGGAAAAGTCTCGTTTGTGCGAAGTTTTGAAATCGTCCTTGCTTCCATTTTCGGCTCTAACATCACCCCTTTTTATTCGGGCGGTATTCCCACACAGGTTTATTTTCTTTCCAAATTTGCCGAATCAGTCGGGCGCGCAACCGCAATAAGCGTTCTTTATATGATTTTAACTCTGCTCATTTACCTCGTTTTTTCCGTTGTTTTGCTTTTGACTCCCCACGCTTTTATAAGCGGGTTGAGAAACGATTTTATAACAAGCCTTGCGTTTTTTATATTTGCATTGTCATTTTTTGCTTTCTTTTTCATGCGTTTTCCTCATAAGGCAAAGCGTATTATAGAAAAAATATCTTCAAAATTTTCCGGCAGTAAAATCGATGTTTTAAGGTTAGAGAAAAGCATAGACGAATTTTCCGAAGGACTACGCCTCTTTTTCTCCGGAAAAAAAGTATATTCCGCTCTTACCGTGCTTGTTGCGTTCGGTGCGCAGGTTCTGTTTTTGTTCCTTA